>NZ_JBLVPI010000014.1:0-126734 GCF_048284325.1 Flavobacterium esculini
GCAAGAACAACTGCAGACGGTCTTCAAAACACAGCTATTTCGAATAATACAGCTGCAATTTCAGCAGAAACTTCTGGCAGAACTTCTGCTGACACTGCTCACGATAACGCCATCGCTGCCAATGCAACTGCGATTTCTGCAGAAGCTACAACCGCAAGAGCTGCTGAGTTAGCCAATACCAATGCAATTTCAACAGAAAGCACAACTAGAGCCACTGTTGACACTGCTCACGATAACGCCATCGCTGCCAATGCAACTGCAATTTCAGCAGAAGCAACAACCGCAAGAGCTGCTGAGTTGACTAATGCAACTGCAATTTCAACAGAAGCTACAGCTAGAACAAGTGGAGATGCAACCAATGCAGCTTCAATTTCAGCAGAGACATCTGCTAGAATAACTGGAGATGGTCTTCAAAACACAGCTATTTCGAATAATACAGCTGCAATTTCAGCAGAAGCTACAATCGCGAGAGCTGCTGAGTTAACCAATGCCAATGCAATTTCAACAGAAAGCACAACTAGAGCCACTGCTGACACTGCTCACGATAACGCCATCGCTGCCAATGCAACTGCAATTTCAGCAGAAGCTACAACTGCGAGAGCTGCTGAGTTAGCTAATGCCAATGCAATTTCAACAGAAAGCACAACTAGAGCCACTGCTGACACTGCTCACGATAACGCCATCGCTGCCAATGTAACTGCAATATCTGCAGAAGCTACAATCGCGAGAGCTGCTGAGTTAACCAATGCCAATGCAATTTCAACAGAAAGCACAACTAGAGCCACTGCTGACACTGCTCACGATAACGCCATCGCTGCCAATGCAACTGCAATTTCAGCAGAAGCTACAATCGCGAGAGCTGCTGAGTTAACCAATGCCAATGCAATTTCAACAGAAAGCACAACTAGAGCCACTGCTGACACTGCTCACGATAATGCCATTGCTTCCAATGCAACTGCAATTTCAGCAGAAGCTACAACTGCGAGAGCTGCTGAGTTAGCTAATGCCAATGCAATTTCAACAGAAAGCACAACTAGAGCCACTGCTGACACTGCTCACGATAACGCCATCGCTGCCAATGCAACTGCAATTTCAGCAGAAGCTACAATCGCGAGAGCTGCTGAGTTAACCAATGCCAATGCAATTTCAACAGAAAGCACAACTAGAGCCACTGCTGACACTGCTCACGATAACGCCATCGCTTCCAATGCAACTGCGATTTCTGCAGAAGCTACAACCGCAAGAGCTGCTGAATTGGCCAATGCAACTGCAATTTCAGCAGAAGCAACAACCGCAAGAGCTGCTGAGTTGGCTAATGCAGCTGCAATTTCAGCAGAAGCAACAACGGCAAGAGCTGCTGAGTTGACTAATGCAACTGCAATTTCAACAGAAGGCACAACTAGAGCCACTGCTGACACTGCTCACGATAACGCCATCGCTTCCAATGCAACTGCGATTTCTGCAGAAGCTACAACCGCAAGAGCTGCTGAATTGGCCAATGCAACTGCAATTTCAGCAGAAGCTACAACTGCGAGAGCTGCTGAGTTAGCTAATGCCAATGCAATTTCAACAGAAAGCACAACTAGAGCCACTGCTGACACTGCTCACGATAATGCCCTCGCTTCCAATGCAACTGCAATTTCAGCAGAAGCTACAACTGCGAGAGCTGCTGAGTTAGCCAATGCCAATGCAATTTCAACAGAAAGCACAACTAGAGCCACTGTTGACACTGCTCACGATAACGCCATCGCTGCCAATGCAACTGCGATTTCTGCAGAAGCTACAACCGCAAGAGCTGCTGAATTAGCCAATGCCAATGCAATTTCAACAGAAAGCACAACTAGAGCCACTGCTGACACTGCTCACGATAACGCCATCGCTTCCAATGCAACTGCAATTTCAGCAGAAGCTTTAGCTAGAACAAATGGAGACGCTACCAATGCAGCTGCAATAGCAACAGAAACATCAGCTAGAACAACTGCCGATGGTCTTCAAAATACAGCTATTGGTGCAAACGCTACAGCTATATCAGCAGAAACATCAGCTAGAGCAGCTGCAATTTCAGCAGAAGCTACAGCTAGAACAAATGGAGACGCTACCAATGCAGCTTCAATTTCAGCAGAGACATCAGCTAGAACAGCAGGAGACGCTACCAATGCATCCGCAATTTCAACACTTCAATCAGAGCAAACGACTCAGAATAGTGCCATTGCTTTGAATACTGCTAAAGTTGGAATTTCTCCAGCACAAGAAGCAACAATTGCAGCTACAACAGGAACCAACACGGGTGATAACTCCGCAAACACCACTTATGCAAATGATTATCGCGTTGCTAATTTTGTAGCGGGAACAAATTACTTAGAACCGACTGGTAGTGCAGCTTCTTTAACTTCGTTTCCAACTTTAAATCAAAACACTACGGGTACTGCAGTCAATGTTACAGGTACAGTTGCTGTGGCTAATGGTGGTACAGGATCTACTACGAAAAATTTCGTTGATTTAACAACCACTCAAACAGTTGCTGGAAATAAAACATTAACAGGAAATACAGCTTTAGGTTCTACAAGGTTTACAAATGGTAAAGTAATAGTTAATAGAGGAGCGCCAATAGGTACTAATACAACCGCTTCAGTATCTGATATTTTAGATATTGGTATATTTACTGCTTCTGGAAATAATAATAGTGTAACTATTACAATGCCAACTGCGGCTGCCTTAATTACAGCAATACCAAATGCAACAGTTGGTGATACATTTACATTTTTAATTGTTACTGGTGCAGGAAATACAAGTACTTCAGTTACTCTTTCAGTAAGTACAAGTACAGGCGTTTCATTTTTTGGCGGTACAATTTCAGTAAGCAGTCAAAATGTTAGTAGAGTAGTTTATGGTAGAATTGCAACTGGCTCTACAATCATTTTATATTAATTCAATTTAAATTGTTTAGGTAATATTTAAAATTTAAAAAGATGAAATATATAAAAATAATATTCCTATTAGCCTTATTACCAAAGCTGATGAGTGCCAAAAGCATTATAGATGCCAAAGTGTATATTGAGGCTGGTACGGATGTGTATTTTGAGGACAACAGCCTTACTATTGGAGCCAATGGTATATTGAACTCCAATGGCAAATACAATTAAAAACCATAAACACAACAAATAAGTGATTTAAAAAAATGATACAATGAAAAATATAATCATATTATTTGCAATACTGACCATTGTCAGTAATGCAAATGCGCAAACCATCAGTCGTAAGGTCGTCTCCAATGCCGGAGGGACCTTAACGGGAGGTAGCAGTCAAATCACTTTTAGTATTGGTGAAACGATTATCCCTTCGCTGAATACTGCTACTGTCATGATCACACAAGGGTTTCAACAACCAGGTGAGCAAATTAGGACGGGTAGCGTGCCTACTTCAATATGTGTTGGAAGCAGTTTTAATCTTCAGTATGCCGCCATTGATATTGGCGGAGGCAATACTTTTACGGCGCAATTAAGTAACTCCGCGGGAAGTTTTGCAAGTCCGGTAAACATTGGTACACTGTCTGGCAATGCTTCTGCAGCTGTGATTATTGTAACGATTCCATCCAATGTGATTACTGGTAACGGATACAGGATACGCATAACAAGTAGTTCACCAGCTTTTATTGGTACTAATAACGGTGCTAATATTACCATTAACCCAGCTCCAATAGCGAGCATAAGTTATAGTGGCAGCTCTTATTGCGCAAGTGGTACCGCTTCAGTAACAAGGTCTGGGCAATCGGGAGGTACTTATTCCTCTTCTGCAGGATTGAGTATTAATAGCTTAACTGGGGACATTAATCTTGCAGCTAGTGCAGCAGGTACATATAGTGTAACCTACACTTTCAGCAATGGTACTTGTTCCGGTACAGCAACTGCCAATGTAACTATTGGGATTCCAGCAGTACCTGTTGTGGCAGCACAAAACTTATGCAATTCAGCAACCGTAGCTTTACTACCCAATGATGGTGGGGCATATAAATGGTACACTAAAGCAAAAAACGGCACGGCACTTACCAGTTCTACTGTAATAAGCACGGGGACCTACTATGTAAGCAGTACATTGGGTAGTTGTGAAAGTGAAAGAGTAGCAGTAAGTGTAACAATTAGTCCAAATGTTACAGCAGGAACAGTAAGTGGTACTGCTTCGCTTTGCAAAGGAGCAACAGCAAACTACACAAATAACGGTACTACAGGTGGAAGCTGGAGTAGTACGAATACATCTGTAGCAACGGTGAATGCAAGTACAGGACTTGTAACTGCAGTGAATGCAGGAAATGCACTTATCAGATATACTGTAACTACAGGTTGTGGTAGTCCTGTTACGTCATCATCTGGAACTTTAACGGTAAATGCATTACCGACAGCAAGCATCAGTTATAATGGTAGTCCGTTCTGTAAATCAGGTTCAGTAAATGTAATTAGAATGGGTCAGGCAGGCGGTACATATTCCTCTTCTGCGGGATTGATTATTAATAGTTTGACAGGAAGTATCAATCTTGAAGCCAGTTCAACGGGAACATATTCGGTGACCTACAGTTTCAGTAATGGTACTTGCTCTGGTATAACCACCACCACACTAAAGATTAATAAATGTAATAATAATAGTCGCATAGTAGATGATGTTAATGCTATTACTCAGAATTCATCTTTAGAGGTAACAGTTGGTAAATTTGATGTTATTGCTTATCCTAATCCATCAAGTTATCAATTTACTTTGATGGTTGAAGGGGGCAGTGATGAAAAAGTGGAAGTATTAATTTATGATTCACTTGGAAAAATGGTGAAACACATTGATACTAGTAATGGCAAACAAATTAAGTTTGGAGATGAACTTCCATCAGGTGCTTACATTGCGATAGTCAATCAGGGTATTAACCAAAAAATAATCAGATTGATAAAAGAATAGAGGTTATTTATAAACAAGTTTTAAAAACTCCATTTCAATTTTTATTGGAATGGAGTTTTTTCATTTAGTAACCAATTTTTTGAGAATTCAATTTTGTGAAAAGTAATTATTATAGCTGTCGGGAATGGGATAATCAAATGAAATGTAACCTGATTAGTATTTATTTAAGCAATGATTTAGCATTGAGAGTGTAATAATATAGGGTACTTGCATATATGTAGAAGTTCAAAATAGAAATAATTCGTATCGAAGATAATTCGAATTTGTTTTTGAAGTACCACATCTAAATTATTTTAAAACAGGATAGAATGCAATCATTATTATTGAGAGTTTTCGCAAATAAGGAGTTTGCTAGATCTATTTAAGGAAGATAAAGTAGAGAAAAAGTATTGGATATTCTGCAAAAAAAAACACCCTGAAAACTAATTTTCAGAGTGCCTTAATTTATTTATAAAAAGGTATATTATAAGTATTCTCCGTGTTGAGAAATATCTAAACCTAATTCTTCTTTTTCTTCAGAAACTCTTAAAGGAGTAATTTTATTTACAATAAAGAAAAGGAAATACGATACTGAGAATGCAAATATAGAAACAAGAACAAGCGCTTTTAATTGAATTAAAAATAAAGTAGCGTCACCAAAAATTAAACCTTGGTTATCTCCTACAATCGCATTTACAGATTTTGATGCAAATACACCTGTTAAAAGCATACCTACCATCCCTCCAACACCGTGACAAGCAAATACATCTAAAGCATCATCAATTTTACCTTTAGGAAATTTGCTTACAACAAGATTACTTACAATACTTGCAATAAGACCAATTGCCATTGCATGAGGAATGCTTACGAATCCTGCAGCTGGTGTAATAGCAACCAAACCTACAACAGCCCCGATACAAGCTCCCATTGCAGAAAGTTTGTGTCCAAGAATTTTGTCAAGAAATACCCAACCCATTGCAGCAGCAGCAGCAGCAACTGTTGTAGTTCCTAAAGCTTGAGCAGCAAGACTTCCAGCTCCAACAGCAGATCCAGCATTGAAACCGAACCAACCGAACCATAATAAACCGGTTCCTAATAATACATAAGTAATACGAGCAGGATTTGCTTTTTGTACTTTTCTTTTTCCTAAGAACATAGCTCCGGCAAGAGCAGCCCAACCTGCACTCATATGAACAACTGTTCCTCCGGCAAAATCTAATACTCCCCATCCGAATAATAATCCATCAGGATGCCATGTCATGTGACATAAAGGAGAGTAAACGAATAATATGAATAAAACCATAAATAATAAGTAAGCCCAGAAACGAACACGTTCTGCAAAAGCTCCAGTTATTAAGGCTGGTGTAATAATTGCAAATTTTGCTTGAAATAAAGCGAACAAGATCATTGGAATGGTTGGAGCCAGTTCCCAAGCAGTGTTAGCACTTACCCCTTGAAAAAATAAGTTTGACACAGGATTTCCTATAAATCCACCTATTGATGGTCCAAAACATAATCCAAATCCAACAACAACCCATAGAACAGTTACTATAACCATAGCCATAAAGCTTTGTAGTACTGTACTAATAACATTCTTTTTACCTACCATTCCACCGTAAAAGAATCCAAGTCCTGGAGTCATTAATAATACGAGAGCTGTGGCAACTATCATCCAAGCCGTATCTCCCGTATCTAATTTTAATTCAACAATGTGTGCACCTAATGTTGTAGATTCAACAAAAAGATGAATTGAAAAAATGGATAATACTAGAATTGTGATCATTATCACACTTAAAATAATCTTTCGCATAGTTTTTAGTTTTAAATTTCGATAAAAATATAAAATGATTTCAAACCCCCTATTAAAAAAGAATATAATATTTTATTTTTATTGATTTTTCAGTTTACCCCCCTATATTTTGTGGGTATGTGATAATTCAACATTAAATTTAATAATTTATTAATGTTGTTTTCCTGAAAAACGACCGTTTCTATAAACTATTAAATTTATCATAATATATTAGTAGTCTTTTAATATTATATGGATTATTCGATAATTACATGCAATTATAAACAATTATACCGAGAATTTATCAAAATTAGGAGCAAAAAAAAACACCTTATACTTTTATTGTATCAGGTGTTTCTTTTAACTTTTAAAAATTATTATTTTAAAAGGTGTTGACTTAAAATTTTGTAAACTTCATTGATATTGTTTCCTCCCTTTCCAAATTGTTTAGAGATGGGAGTATCTTCACTTTTTAACCAAATCTTTAATTCAGCATCCATGTCCATAATTCCAGCACTTTCTTTAGAGAACTTTTGGATGCTTGAATAAGGAATTGACATATAATCTACTTTGGTTCCAACCAATTGCTTTTCGACTAAGATTAATCTTTTATTAGTAAATATGAACATATCACGAATAAGCTTATATGCTTTTTCGATTATCTCCCCATCGATTAAAATAGGTTCAAATTCTTTTGAAACATTTTCAATGTTTACCTCTGATGCATTGCCTAAAATGGCATTGAATATTCCCATAATTATTTTTTCTAGTTTGTAAAATTCAAAATTAAATTAAATACTGTGTTATTAGTGCCAATATTTTACTAATTTACGTACAAAATTAAAATGCCTGTTAAATTAAAATATTCTTGAAAACTATAGAAATTATAGTTTGATAGTATTTTTAATGTTTATCGAAAAGGTTTAATAATTATTTTTTATGGAAGAAAAGGTTAAAATAAAATGGGGAATTATAGGTTTAGGCAACATTGCGCAACAATTTGCAGATGATTTAATGTTAGTTCATGATGCTAAAATTGTTGCTGTAGCTTCGCGAAATCCTGAAAAAGCACAACAATTTTCAGAAAAGTATAATTGTGATAAAGCCTATGCAACTTATGACGAAATTTTTGCCGATGATGAAGTAGATATTTTATATATAGCAACACCCCACAATTCCCATGCGGTATTAACAATGAAAGCATTACAAAGCAATAAACATGTGCTTTGTGAAAAGCCCATTGCATTATCTTATAATGATGCTTTTCAGATGATTGAAGCTTCAAAAAAAAGCAATAAATTTTTTATGGAAGCCTTCTGGACCAGGTTTAATCCTGCTGTTCGGGAAGCTTTTCATAAAATTAAAAACGGTGAAATAGGAGACGTCAAATATATAAATGCAGACTTTGCATTTCAAGCTAAAGAACTGGAAGGGAATAGAATGGCGGATTTAAAATTAGGAGGAGGTGCACTTTTAGATATTGGCGTATACCCTCTTTTTTTGTCGTATCTAATATTGGGAGTTCCTGACGAAATTGTTGCCAAAGCTAATTTTCATGATTCGGGAGCAGATTTACAAACGACAATGATTTTGCAATATGATAATGCTCAGGCAGTTTTGCATTCCAGTTTTCTTTCTTCGTCAAATATGAAAGCAACGATTAGTGGCACTAAAGGTAGAATTAATTTGAATTCACCTTGGTTTATGACAGAATCATATACTTTGATTAATGAGAATGAAAAAGTAAAATATAAATTACCTACCAAAGGTAAAGGCTTTACCTATGAAATTGAAGAATGCCATAAATGTATTAAAGAAAACAAAATTGAAAGTACCCTTTGGTCGCATCAAAATAGTTTAGAGCTTATAAAAATAGTTGATAAAGTCAGAAACGAAATAGGATTAGTATATCCTTCTGAAAAAATATAATTAGAAGTTTTAAATGACAGTTGATTTTTTACCTGGATTTTTTAGAATTAATACTTTTTACATTTAAACAAAACAATTTGATATGCTAGTTAAAGTTTTTGGAAGTGCCGTTTTTGGAGTCGAGGCCACAACGATTACCGTCGAAGTAAATATTGATAAAGGTATTGGATATCATTTGGTAGGATTGCCTGATAATGCCATCAAAGAGAGTAGTTATAGAATTGCTGCCGCACTCAAAAATAATGGATATGCAATGCCGGGCAAAAAAATCACAATCAATATGGCTCCGGCTGATTTGCGTAAAGAGGGGTCCGCTTATGATTTGACTTTAACTATTGGAATTCTTGTTGCTTCGGGACAAATTAAAGCAGATGATATTGACAAATACATTATCATGGGAGAGCTTTCTCTTGATGGAGGTTTACAACCCATCCGTGGGGCTTTACCAATAGCAATAAAAGCAAAAGAAGAAGGGTTTAAAGGTTTTTTTCTTCCAAAGCAAAATGTAAAAGAAGCGGCAATTGTTGCCGGTTTAGAGGTTTATGGAGTAGAAAACATACAAGAAGTTATTGATTTTTTGGAAGGGAAAGGCACATTACAACCTACAATCATTGATACCAGAGCAGAGTTTTATAAAGATTTAGATTTCCCAGAATTTGATTTCTCGGATGTTAAGGGACAAGAAAGTATAAAACGGTGTATGGAAATTGCCGCTGCCGGGGGACATAATATTATTTTGATTGGTCCGCCAGGGGCAGGAAAAACAATGCTTGCCAAACGATTGCCCAGTATTTTACCACCGATGACTTTGCGTGAAGCATTAGAAACTACAAAAATCCATAGTGTTGCCGGAAAACTGAAGGAAGTGGGTCTAATGAATCAAAGACCGTTTCGCAGTCCACATCATACTATTTCCAATGTGGCGTTAGTAGGAGGAGGAAGTTACCCGCAACCGGGTGAAATTTCTATGGCGCATAACGGTGTTTTATTCTTGGATGAATTACCGGAATTTAAAAGAGATGTCCTGGAAGTAATGCGCCAACCGTTAGAAGACAGGGAAGTGACTATTTCAAGAGCTAAGTTTACGGTTACTTATCCGTCGTCTTTTATGTTGGTGGCAAGTATGAATCCTAGTCCAAGTGGTTTTTTTAATGATCCCGATTCGCCGCAAACTTCTTCGCCACACGAAATGCAACGGTATTTGAGTAAAATTTCGGGGCCTTTATTAGACCGAATTGACATTCACATTGAAGTTACTCCGGTTCCTTTTGAAAAATTATCAGATGACAGGAAAGCTGAAAGTAGTGTTGATATTCGAAAAAGAGTGACTGCAGCGCGAGAAATTCAAACGGAACGCTTTGAGCAAATGGAGAATATACATTACAATGCACAAATGAATACCAAACACATTAGAGAACACTGCGCGCTGGATGATGTTTCCAAACAATTATTAAAAACCGCTATGGAACGCTTGAATTTATCAGCTAGGGCCTACGATCGTATTTTGAAAGTAGCCAGAACAATAGCTGATTTGGACGCTGCTCCAAAAGTTATTTCCGGACATATTGCAGAAGCCATTCAGTATAGAAGTTTGGATCGTGATGGTTGGTTGGGGTGAATTAGATTTCAGATTTTTGATTAACGATTTTTGATTACAGCTATTTAACCTCTGCAAAATCGATAAGCGGAGAAAAAATAAAAGTATAGAAATAAATAAGTCAAAAAAGAGATTTCGATAGAAATCTCTTTTATTTTTGCCAAATGTTAGAAATTCTGTACCAAGACGAATATATTATTGCAATTAATAAACCAAGTGGCTTATTAGTTCACAAATCATTTTATGCGCGCGATGCAAAAGTTTTTGCTATTCAAGAATTGAGAAATCAAATAGGAGGGCAACACGTTTATCCTATTCATCGGTTAGATCGCAAAACATCAGGTGTCTTGTTATTTGCGTTGGATGCAGCCGTTTTAAAAATTATGAATGATCGTTTTGCCACACGCGAAGTTGAAAAAAAATATTTAGCAATTTTACGGGGTTGGTCACCCGAAGAACTAACGATTGATTATGATTTAACCAATGATGATGGCATTATACAAAATGCAATAACCTACTTTCATCGCTTGCAAAGTACCGAAATTGAGTTAGAATTTAACAATAAACCAACGTCACGATATTGTTTGGTAGAAGCGATTCCTGAAACTGGACGCATGCATCAATTACGAAAACATTTCAAACATATTTTTCATCCCATTTTAGGAAGTCGCCCACATGGTTGTAACAAACAAAATAAATTATGGTTGGAGAATTTTGAACTGAAAGGAATGATGCTTCATGCACATCAGTTAATTTTTAATCATCCAATAACAAATGAACAACTTATTGTGAATGCAAAGATTAACGAAGAGTTTAGCAGAGTAGGTACTATTCTTAAGCTAGATTTGAATGAGTATGAATAAAATACTAGTTTGTAAAGTAATGCTTTAAATTATTTGTTGTATTTGGAAACAACAGTTTTCAATATAAAATGGAGCAGATTTGAGATTTCAGATTTTTGATCAATTCTTGAGACATTTACGAAAAAAGTCGGGAGACTTTTATATCGTTTGCGATTTTTAAGAATATTTAAATTAAAAGCTCAAAGTCTTGAGACTTTGCGGAGCGGGTTTTGTTTTTCAAATGTTTGAATTTTAAGGTCAGTCGGAGACTGAAAAATACATGCTCAAAGTCGGAGACTTTGCGTAGCGGGGTTAATTAATATTTCATATCCATATTTAAGATTTTTTTCGATTACACAAATTGTTGCTGATGGAGTTTTAATTCTTTCTTTCTTTTTAATTGCATTATTACCTAATGCCTTAGCTTTTCTTTTTCAGAGAATATTTGATGTAATCAAAGTTAAACCAAACGGTAAAGAAGAAATAAAAGAGGAAAATAAAAAAAGAGATGTCAGAAATGCTTTTATAATTTTTATTTTAATATTTGTATTTGGAGTCATTTACTTTTTATTCAATATAGCATTAAGAAATAAAGTTGGGGATTTAAATTTTAGTGTATTAGTTGGAGTATTTACTGTTTATTGTATGAATGTAATTTTAAATTTTTGTTACAATGCAAGTAATTTTATAGGTAAAGAATTATTTAAGTTTTGTAACATTTTTTTATTTTTATTTTACATACTAATAGGCATTTATTTTTGCAAACAAATTCATAATACTTTTTTACTTACTGACAATTTAGATAACATAAAAAATATTGAAAATATTCTTGAAGAAAAATATCCAACATCACAACGTGAAATTTTATATTTCAATGATAAATATATTTTTATTAAGATTTATGATAAATCTAAAATTGATTTGGAAACAAAAAAGCCGATAGGAAAAATTCATATTATGGAATTAGAAAAGCTATTTAACGATTAAATAAAATTAAGCTATTCATTTCTAACTAAACCGTCCACTCTGATTTGAACTAAACACATCGAGTTGGATAGCGCAGTTTTGCAAACTATGCCCATAAACGAGAGCAACTTTGTTTTTTCAAAGATTGAAATACAAAGGTCTTTATAAAAGAAATAGTGGTTTATAGCCCCGATAGAAACGAAAATCCTTGTGAGGCTGGCGTTTAGCCCTCACAAGGATTGCAGTGTATAGCGGGAGGTGACTTCCTTAAAAAACGAAATCATACTGCTCCTAAAAGAAGAAAACGTATTTTCTTAGTTGTTATCTATTAGAACGTCGGTCATTATTTTGACTTGGACGTCTTGGACCAAAACTATTATTGCTGGTGCGGTTTGTAGTATCTGTTTTTGGTTTCTTAGGAGTCGAATTCCGTTGTTGTCTTCCTTGCCCTTGCTTAATTGGCTCCGTTGACGCATTAGGATCTGGCTCAAAACCTTTAATGTTTTCTTTGGGTAATTTCAAGCCAACCAATTTCTCTATATCACGTAAAAAAGTGGTTTCGTCCGGACTAACTAACGAAATGGCTTCTCCACTTGCTCCAGCTCTTCCGGTTCTACCTATTCGGTGTACGTAATCTTCGGGGATATTAGGCAATTCAAAATTAATAACATGCGGTAATAATGGAATATCCAAACCTCGAGCGGCAATATCTGTGGCGACCAAAGCAGTTAGGCTTCCGTTTTTAAAACCAGCTAAGGCTTTAGTTCGTGCGCCTTGACCTTTGTTTCCGTGAATAGCTGCTGCTTTAATACCGGCACTAATCATGCTCTCCGTCAACTTATTGGCACCTTGTTTGGTACGCGTAAATACCAAAATCTGTTTCCAGTTGCCTTCCGTAATCAGTTTAATGATCAATTCCGTTTTTTTCTCTTTGGCAACAGGATATACTTTTTGAATAATAGCATCTACCGTCGTGTTTTCCGGTGTCGCTTCAACCTGAACAGGATGGTGCAAAATACCCATTGCCAATTTCTTGATATCTTTTGAAAAGGTTGCCGAAAACAGCAAGTTTTGCCTTTTGGAAGGTAATACTTTCATGATACGTTCAATATCACGTAAAAAACCCATATCGAGCATGCGGTCTGCTTCATCTAAAACCAAGATTTCAACTTTAGACAGCGATACTAAACCTTGATTTTGCAAATCGATTAATCGACCGGGAGTTGCTACCAAAATATCAAGACCCTGACGCAATTGAGCAACTTGTGGATTTTGGTTTACACCTCCAAAAATTACGGCGCTGCGCAAATCCAAAAACTCACTGTATTCTTTTATATTAGCTAATATTTGAGCCGCCAATTCTCGTGTTGGAGTTAATATCAAGGCACGAATAGGTCTGTGACTTAAGTGTTTCCCTTGCGATAATATTTGTAATATGGGTAGCGTGAAACCGGCTGTTTTTCCTGTTCCTGTTTGTGCGGATGCTAATACATCGTGACCCTCTAAAATTGGTGGAATTGCTTTTTGTTGTATTGGAGAAGGTGTTGAATATCCTTTTTTGCTGATCGCTTTTAATAAAGCATCAGATAAGCCTAATGAGTTAAATGACATAAATTGTGTTTATGAAGTAAACACTATTTTTTTAGAGTACTTCTTTAAGTTGGCGCAAAGATACTGCTAATTTTTTCGATGTGCCTTTGATTGCTTGACTTTGCTTAAATAAAAGATAGTACTTCGGTTTAATCCGTTACAAACAATAGTCGAGACGTTAATAATTATGGTAAATTCAAAAGGAGGAGATAGTATCGTTATTCCTTTATAATCAATGAAATATCAATGTTACTTTCTTAACCCATTTTTCAGAACTCTTAAATAGTTCTAAAATCTGCTTATAATGAAGTTTTATAATTAGAATAGCCAGAACAATAGCTGATTTAGATGCTACTCCAAAAGTTATTTCCGGACATATTGCAGAAGCCATTCAGTATGGAAGTTTGGATCGTGATGGTTGGTTGGGATAATTTAGATTTCAGGTAATAGGATAAATTTTCAAGTTTGCACAAAAAAAATCGGGCTTTGTTCCCGATTTTTTTTATCTAATAATAGCTAGAAATGTTTTAATACATGTCTTTGAAAGTATCACCTTGTTTTATATCACCAGTTTCGTATCCTTTTTTAAACCAATACATTCTTTGTTCAGAAGTTCCATGAGTAAATGAATCAGGAACAATTTGTCCTTGCATTTTTGATTGAATTGCATCATCGCCTACAGCATTGGCAGCACTAAGCGCTTCTTCGATATCACCATCTTCCAGGATATTATTTCCTTTTTGATAATGTGCTAATATACCAGCATAAAAATCAGCTTGTAATTCTAGTGCTACTGATAATTTATTGGCTTTAGCTTCACTTTTTCCTTCCTGGGCCTGTCTCATTTTATCTGAAGTTCCTAAAAGATTTTGTACATGGTGTCCTATTTCATGCGCAATTACGTAAGAAATAGCAAAATCACCACCTTCTGCACCAAATTTTGATTTTAATTCTTCAAAAAAATCTAAATCCATATATACTTTTTGATCACTAGGACAATAAAATGGACCTGATGCTGATGAAGCGCCTCCACAAGCGGTTTCTACTGAACCTTTGAATAAAACTAGTTTTGGGTTTATATATTCCTTACCATTTTCAGCAAAAATTTTGCCCCATATGTCTTCATTGTCGGCTAAATTCACTTTAACAAAATTACCCAGTTCTTCCTCTTCTTTGGTTAAAGGAATCCCAGATTCAGTTTGTGTGGATTGATTGCCTTGCAATTGCTCCAAAACAGGAGTTAACAGCTGCGCATTTTCTCCCCCGAAAACATTCAGTAATAAAATTATAATTCCTATTATTCCACCACCAACTGCTACTTTTCCACCGGATAATGTTCTGCGATCTTCTACATTCTCACTTTGTCTTCTGCCTATCCATTTCATAATTTAGAATATTTAATTTTTGTTTTTCAATAGTTGTACTAAATTAAATTATTTTTTAATGCAGTATTGATTTCCAGTATTATTAATCCTTATAAATTGAGGTTGTCCATTTAGAAAGTATTTCTTCAATAATCCCTTTTATTATTGGTTTTGATATGTAATCGTTCATTCCAGCCTCTATGCATTTGTCTTTTTCTTCTTTTTCAGTACCCGCAGTTATTGCAATAATAGGAATATTTAGACCATTTTTTAAATTACGAATTTCTTTCGTTGCTTCATATCCATTCATTATTGGCATTTGGATGTCCATAAAAATAATATCAGGATTTAGAACTTCAAATTGATCAACAGCATCTTTCCCATTAAAAATTTCAGAAATAGTTGCATTTAAATATGAACTTTTAAGAATTGTTTTAAGTAATAACATGTTGATTTTATTGTCTTCAACAATCATTATTTTTATTTTTTTATCGTCTTTTAGAGGTGTTGTTTTTTTATCAAAAGGAGTGTTAATTAGAACTGTATTTCCGGATGTTTGATCACTAATCTCTAAATCTAAATCAAAATAAAAAGTACTACCTACATTAATTTTACTATCCAGTAGTAAATGGCTATTCATTAAACCCAATAATTGGTTTGAAATCGTTAAACCTAAACCTGTTCCACCAAATTTTCTGGTTGTTGAGCTGTCTTCCTGAGAAAAAGCCCTAAAAATTTTCTTTTTATTTTCTTCTAATATTCCCATTCCGGTATCTTTCACTGCAAAGCGAATTTTGGCTCTGGAACCATCCGGTTTTTCAATAACAGAAACATCTAATTTTATAATACCTTTTTCTGTGAATTTTACTGCATTTGCTAAAAGATTTATCAAAATTTGCTTTAATCGAACACTATCAATCCAAAAATATTTAGGAACATCCTTGGCTATATTTAATTCTAAATTTAACTTTTTTTGATTGGATTCATATAATATCAAATCAATGATTTGACTCAATATTTCCTTAGCATCATATTTTTCAATATACAAATCGAGTTTTCCTGCTTCTATTTTTGAGAAATCAAGAATGTCATTTACGATATCTAATAATGAATGTGCGGATTGATTTACGGTAACCATGTACTTTTCCTGAGTTCTTCCAAGATTTGTTTTCATTAATAAATCAGTAAAACCTATTATTCCATTCAAAGGTGTTCTGATTTCATGGCTCATATTAGCAAGAAATTCTGATTTTGCTTTGTTGGCAGCCTCAGCTAATTCTTTTGCTTTTATTACGCTTTCAGTTTGTTTTCTTTCGGTAATATCAATGAAAATACCTTCAATAAATGCAATTTTACCATCTTTATAAATAACATCTCCAAATTCTTCAATCCATACAATTTCTTTATTTTTATGAAGAATTCTATAGCTTAAATGAATTTGACTTCCGTTTTGGATGGCTTGCTGTTGTTTTTGTAACGTTTGTTCTTTATCCTCGGGATAGATTAAGTCTATAAATGACAATCGATTAGTAAGAAAGTCTGATTTTGGGTATCCCGTAAGTTTTTCAATTTCATCATTGATATAAATTTTAGTGGCGTATTTATCATATTTAGATAAATAAACAGTTCCGGGAATGTTATTAGCTAATAATCTAAATTTTTCTTCACTTTCATATATTGCCGTTTCATTAGTAATTCGTTCTATAGAGGCAGCAATGTTTCTTGCCAGAGTTTGTAAAATATTGATTTCATCTTCATTCCAAATTCTTTCATTTTGAGTGTCATCAAACCCTAAAAATCCATGAAATTTGTTTTTTACAAAAATTGGAAAAAGAATTAATGAAGTAACATCTACATGGGATAATTTATTTCTTAAAGATTCATTTTTAATGCTAGGAACTGTGGCTTCAAAAATTTGGTTATTTAAAAGCGGAGTTAGTAATTCTTCAAAAAAATCATGAGGTAAATTTTGAAGCTTTATGTTGTTTTCAGTTAATTTAATATTGTTGATTAGCCATCGATATTTTTGGCTAATTAATCCAGAATTTTGATCATTTTCATAGTAATACGCTCTATGTGATTTTGTAGCTTTCCCCATGATTATAAGAACATCCGAAAAAATAGCATTGATATCTTTACTATTTAAGAATTTTTCGGTGCAAAGCGCCATAGCGGATAATAGTTCACTTTTATATTCTAATTTTTTATCTACTTCAGATCGCATTTGTGATGCAATTGCCAATGATATAATGTCTGATATTGTGCGTGCAAAATTGATGTCTTCATTATCCCAATTTCTCTGGATTCCGGTAGTTTCAAAGCATAAAATACCAATTAAGTCACCATTTGTAAAAATAGGAATATCTAGAGTTGATCTAATGTTATTTTTCGAATAATAGTTTTCGATAAATTCAGATATTTCCCATTTATTATAAATATCTGGGGCTACAATTTGTTTTTTTGTTTTTATAGATTCAAAATAGATTGGAAATTTTTTCTCTTCTAAAATATTTCCGGAACCAAATTCATTGGTGTCCAATAAGTATAAATTTTCGCAACAAATGGTATCTTCAGTATATTTCCAAAAACTGACCCGATTACACTTAGAACTTTTTGCAGCAGCTTCTAATATTAACTTTATGCTAATTTCAAAATTCTCAAAATTGCTAAAATTAGTTGTGGATAATTTTTTAATGATTTTGTTATATTCTTCATTTTTTTCTTGGCGTATTCTATTTTCAGCTTCGATGTTTTTTAAAATAGTTATATCTCTACCTATACCGGAATAGCCAATTATTTTGTTTAAATCATTTCTGCGAATAATTACTTTTTGAGATATCCATACTATTTCGCCATTCTTTTTTAATAATGGGATTTCGATAGTTGGAAAATCAAATTCGTTTTCTTCTAGATTTTGATAAAAATGCATCATTTCAGCAATATAATCTTCTCTTATAAATTCTGAATAATTTCTCGTAAGGATATCTTTCACTTGATAGCCTAAAATTTTAATCGTAAAATCATTGATAAATGTAAAATTACCATCGTCATCTACTTCAAAAATAATATCCGTAGCTGTTTGAATTAAGTTTTTATATTGATTTTGAATCTGAATTTCATTAGTTATATCTTGACCAATTCCTATGATTAAATCTTCTGAAAATTTTGTATCCTTCCATTGAATGTATTTATATTCCCCATTTTTACATTTTAATTTTCTAACATATAATTTTTCGTCAACATAATTTTCGTGATATTTTCCGTTAATATATTCTGGATCTTCAGTAAGTTTCCAAAACTCCAATCCCATTACTTCTTTTGGACTATATCCTAAAATTTCATAAATATTTTCACTACAAAATATAATTTCTCCCTTTTTATTGCTCGCCATTGAGAGTGAATTTCCTTTGTTTACAATTTCATTCGTAAAGCTAAATTTATCTTTTATGTTTAATAAATACAGGTGTCTTATGTAATTAATAACCGTAATTATCAAAGCGTAATTAAATACCATAATAGCGGTATTCAGAGGTACTAATTCAAAAATAAAAATGATAATTAAATAAGTGAAAACAGATACAACGAAAAACCAATACAATTTTATTGATTTTAGAATACTGTAGGAAAAGAAAAAAGTTATTATTAAAGCAATAGCTGGTAAAATATCAGGAGAAGAAAAAATCAAATTCCTACATATAAAACCAAAAGAAATAAAAAAAAGTATCTTGAAAATTAGTTCTAGGTTTCGGAATATATAAGATGATTTTTTACTAATAAAATATATAGTTAAAAAGAACGCACCTAAAGTACAATTTACGATTAATAAACTTTTGTGCCTTACTTTGAAAATTTCAAAAGTGATTTCGAAAAGAGGAATTATAATCCCTAAAAATAAAAGATAAAGTTGGTATTCTTCACTTTTCGACTGCACTGTAGAATAGTTTTCTATATGCTTATTATATAAAATAGATTTAATTCTTGAAAATTTATAAATCGATAAAAAAATTAACAAAAATAAAAATGGAGTAATAATTCTAAATAAATTATTACTTATAGCCGATTTATCAATTAATAAAAAAAGATTGGAAATAATACAATTATTGAACAAGCTTAATAAAGCTATGTCAGGTTTAAAGAATAGTAAAGAACTACAGTATGATACCATAGGGAATTTTTGCTTAGGTTTGAAAGATTGATTTGGGGTCTAGCTTTATAATTTCGAAATATATGAATTTTTTTAAAAAAACACACAACTAAAAATACTTTAATTGTGTTTTTTAAAAGCAATGTTATTTAGCACAATTTATTCAAACTCATTTTCAGAATTGATCCCTATAATTGCAACATAAATGGCATAATACATAGAATACATAAAAGGTATTGTGAAAAATACTCCAATGCAACATCCTATAAACCCAACCATCGATGCTATTGCTGATACAATGATTAATCCCAAAAGTACGAATGGCTGTTTTGATATAATTATGACGCTTGATTTGATGGCCTCAATAGCTTTTAAATTACCAAAAATAATAAAGGGAATTGTTAAAAAAGTAAAAAATGAAATTGTCATTGCAATTAATGATCCAACTATTTTAATTCCTGCATAATCAAGCAATGATGATATGCCTGACGTTACTATCGAAATTAGAATTGTAGAAACTACAAGTTCCTTAAAATAAGGGGCTTTATAATATTCTAAAATTGTAGAAACATGAAATTCTTCATCCTTTTCACCGCAATAGGCCATTTTAATTAATCCGGCAGGGAAAGGACTTAAAAGACAAGATAACACTATTGCTCCAACTACATAAACTAACATGTAAACACCTGAAAAGTTTTCGTTTTTTAAATTTTCTAATGATTTTTCATTTAATATGGATACTCCAAAAGTAAAAATTATTGCCCCAAATATAAGAATAGCTATTAAAACAGAGAAAACAAAAATTATTAAACCGGCATACAGTGCAATTTTTTTATAGTTTTCAAATGCATGATTAAATACATTTCCAAAATCTAATTGGTATCCATTGATTTTAATTTCTTCTATCTTTTCTTTAGTAGTTTTCATCATTTAGTGTATTTGTTTTATTTGTGAATTGAATGTTTAGAGTTTAAAATAGACTTCTTCGAAAGGAATCCTAAAACGGTCTCCATAAATGCCCTTTTCCTCCCGAAGACCACATCCTATAATCATATTTATTTCGGATGAAGGAGGTAAATGTAATATTTTTTTTATTCTTAGCGAATCAAAACCTTCCATAGGGCAAGTATCATAGTTAATTGCTGCCATACTTATCATAAAATTTTGTGCAGCAAGTCCAGCACTTTTATGAGCAACAATGCGCATATCACTTTGTCTTGCTTCTCTGTAAATAGGTTTGAATAATCCGATGATTTTAAAAATAATAAATTTTAGTATTCCAATAATCCCCAGAAAATCAAAGTAAAGCGTTGGAATAATTTTTTGATAATAATTCAATGCAAATTTTTCTCTTTTTGAATAAGAGGATTCTGGTTTATTTCCATATAGCGATATTAAATAATCAATATTTGACTGTACTCTTTTTCTCCATAAATCTTTTCGTGCAACAACTATAACCATTTCTTGTGCTGTTTTTGCTGCATTTTGTCCGAAACTTGCTCCTGCAATTTTTTGTATAATTTCAGGAGAAACGACATGATAAAATTCCCAAAGTTGCATATTACTGCTCGTAGCTGCCAGTGTTGCCAATTGAATGCATTCTTTTACTTTTTGTGTATCAATGGGATCGTTTTTAAAAACCCGAACGGACCGTCTGTATTTAATGGCCTCACTTACCGATTTTTCATTGGTTACAACCATTTTAATAATTTTTTAATTGTTTTTAATTTATCATGGTATGGTGCATAACGCATCGGTAAATCCAACCAGTTTGCTTTTTTTACGATTCCCTTTTCATGCGAAAAAGTGTCAAAACTTAAACTGCCATGATATGCGCCTATTCCGCTATGGCCAACACCTCCAAAAGGTAATCTTTTGTTAGAAAAATGAATTACAGTATCATTGATGCAGCCACCTCCAAAAGAATATTTATGTATGATTTTTTGTGCAAACGAATGATTTTCAGTAAAAATATATAAGGCTAAAGGTTTCTCGTACTTAGAAATTATAGCATTTATTTCGGTCTCATTTTCATACGAAAGAATAGGAAGCAAAGGACCAAAAATCTCTTCTTTCATAATCAGACTGTCCACACTCGATTCATCAATAAGCGTAGGGGAGATGTAACAATTTTCAATTTCAGTTTGACCCCCAAAAACCACTTTGTCCTCCTCAATCATATTGACCAATCGAAGCCAGTTTTTTTGATTTATAATTCGGGCATAATCAGGTGATAGTTTAGGATTTTCGCTGTATGCTTTGGTGATTTCTTCTTTCATGAATTCCAAAAAATGGCTTTTCATGTTTTTTTGAATCAAAATATAATCGGGTGCAATACAGGTTTGACCAGCGTTTATAAATTTTCCCCAAACAATTCTTTTAGCTGCGAGTTTTAAATTGGCAGTTTCATCAATAATACAAGGGTTTTTTCCGCCAAGTTCCAGTGTTACGGGAGTTAAGTTTTCGGCAGCAGCTTTTGCCACAATTTTGCCAACCGGAACGCTTCCTGTAAAAAAGATATAATCCCAGCGTTGAGAAAGCAAATTCTGAGTAATTTCAACTCCGCCTTCTACAACTTCGACATGACTGATTTGGAATGTTTTTGCAATAATTTTTGCAATTATTTCAGCTGTTTTTGGAGTGAGTTCAGAAGGTTTTAAAACTACTTGATTTCCTGCAGCGACAGCTGAAATCAAAGGACAAAGAGCCAGTTGAAACGGATAGTTCCAAGGCGCTATAATTAATACTTTGCCGTAAGGTTCTTTGTAAATATAATCAGTGGAAGGGAAATTGAGAATGGAAGGAAATACTTTTTTTGGTTTAGCCCATTTATATAAATTCTTTATAGTGTCTTTTAATTCAGAAATAACATAATTGGTTTCTGTGAGTACCGCTTCAAAAGCCGGTTTTCTGAAATCATCGTATAAAGCCTGAATAATTTCATTTTCATGAGTAATAATCACATCCAGTAACTTTGTTAAAGTTTCCTTTCTAAATCCTATAGTAGTTTTATAATTCATTAGGCATGCACAATTTATTTAGTGCTATGCAAGTTAATTTTTATAATTTACATAAAGAATTATTCTTTAAAAAAAAAATCATAGTGCGTCCCATATGGAATCAGATGGAGTAGGAGCAGTTATGTTTAAGGCTTCTTTTGTAACAGGATGAATGAATGTTAATTTCCTGGCGTGTAAATGAATGCCGCCATCAGGATTACTGCGGTCAAAACCGTATTTTAAATCCCCTTTTATAGGTGAACCTATAGCAGAAAGTTGGGCTCGGATTTGATGATGCCTACCTGTATGAAGATTAATTTCTAATGCAAAATAATTATTGAGTTCCTTGAATATTTTATAATCTAGACTGGCTAATTTACTTTCAGGAACTTCTTTAATATGCGCTTTGGAAGTATTATTTTTTTCGTTTCTTTTTATATAATGAACGAGATTATCTTCCTCTTTTGAAGGTTTGTTTTTTACGATTGCCCAATACGTTTTTTGAGTTTCTCGATTGCTAAATAATTCATTCATTCGGGTTAAAGCCTTACTTGTTCTGGCAAAAACGACTATTCCAGTTGTTGGTCTATCTAAACGATGGACTACCCCCAGGAAAACTTCACCAGGTTTGTTGAATTTATCTTTGATATATTCTTTGACAACCTCACTCAAAGGTTTATCCCCGGTTTTATCCCCTTGCACAATATCTCCTACACGCTTATTGACCACAATAAGATGGTTGTCTTCGTGAAGAATTTGGAGGTTGTTTTTGTTTGAAATTATTTTGGTAGACACTTTTTATGTTATTTTTTGGAAACTAAATACTGCGGTTGAATACTAATATTGCTCATTAGCATTAGGAAAATCACTCGATTTCACATCAGTAACGTATTGACTGATTGCAGTTGTCATCCCTTCATATAAATTCATGTATCTTCTCAAGAAACGAGGACTGAATTCATTATTCATTCCAAGCATATCGTGAATAACCAAAACTTGTCCATCAACACCGCCACCAGCACCAATACCAATAACTGGAATTGAAATACTTTTGGCTACTTGTTCTGCTAAATAGGCTGGAATTTTTTCAACAACCAAGGCAAAACAGCCTAATTTTTCAAGCAATTTAGCATCTTCCATTAATTTATGCGCTTCTTCTTCTTCCTTGGCACGAACGGTATAGGTTCCAAATTTATAGATGGATTGTGGGGTTAAACCCAAATGTCCCATAACTGGAATTCCAGCATTAAGTATTTTCTTGATAGAATCTTTAATTTCTTTTCCACCTTCCAATTTTACGGCATGTCCACCACTTTCTTTCATGATTCTGATGGCAGAACGCAATGCTTCTTTAGGGTCTGATTGGTAACTTCCAAAAGGTAAATCAACCACAACCAAAGCTCTTTCTATGGCTCTAACTACAGAGGAAGCGTGGTATATCATTTGGTCCAAAGTAATAGGTAAAGTCGTTTCATGTCCAGCCATTACATTCGAAGCCGAATCACCAACAAGGATTACATCGATTCCAGCAGTATCAACAATTTTAGCCATGGTATAATCATAAGCGGTCAGCATGGAAATTTTCTCTCCATTAGCTTTCATTTCAATTAATGACTTTGTTGTAATTCTTTTGTAATCTTTTTTTGCTACAGACATGGATTGTTACTTTTTGCCACAATTTCAAGTGACAGGTTATAAAATGTAAAAGTAGTAAAACAAATTCTTTAGAAACAAAAAAATGGGTCCGAAAAATCGAACCCATTTTTGAGTAATTCTTATAATTTGTATACTAATGCTTCAAATCAGTGAATTCTGAGTCAGCAGCAAACGCTGAATTTGTTTTTTCAACAATTTTTTCTTTTGCTAAAGTAAAATTTGCAGTTTGCTTAATATTTAATGATGACGTTCCAATTGCTACTTTATAAGAACCTGCTTCGGCAATCCAAGCATTTTTGTTTGGAATAAATGAAGCCAAATCTTTTGAATTTAATGTCAATACAATTGTTTGACTTTCTCCAGGTTGTAATAAATTAGTTTTACCAAAAGCTTTTAGTTCTTCTGTAGGTTTGTCAATTGTTTTTGCAGGAGCAGAAAGATATAATTCCACGACTTCTTTACCTGCTATTTTACCGGTATTTTTTACAGTTATGGTAACGTTCATTTTGTCTGCAAATGCGCTTGAACTCAATTTTAAATTAGATACATCAAATGTAGTATAAGATAATCCGTATCCAAATTCATATGATGGTTTTACATGGAATGTATTGAAATAACGGTATCCTACATAAATTCCTTCTTCATAAGTTACACTAGTAGGATTTTCAGCAGGTGTTCCAATCCAGTTTTTAGCGGATGGTGTATCTTCATATTTTACTGGGAAAGTCATTGTTAATTTTCCAGAAGGAGTTACTTTTCCAGAGAAAACATCCGCAACAGAATTTCCACCTTCTTGACCCGGTTGCCAAGGTAAAAGGATAGCATCTACTTTATCTTTCCAGCTTGCTGTTTCGATCACACCACCAATGTTTAAAACTACCACCACTTTTTTGCCTTGAGCATGAAAAGCTGCTGAAACCGTATTGATTAAGTTGATTTCATCTTGAGCCAAATTAAAATCTTCATCTACTTTACGGTCATCACCTTCACCAGCATTTCTTCCAATTGTGATTAATGCCAATTCAGATGTGTTCGCTTTATTTTTAACAATTTCTTGGTTTAATTCTAATTCAGGAAGTCTTTTTGGAGTTGCCAATAAACCTTCTTTTTCACGTCTTTTTGTTTCAATCTCTTTTTGAGTAGCCATAAAAGGTTTGTATAATCCTTCTAATTCTTTGTCAATAGAAAATCCGGAGTTTGTTAAACCGTCAATTAATGAAACAGAATAGGCTTCATTAACATCACCACTACCAGTTCCACCAGAAATAAAATCATAAGAGGTTACACCAAAAACGGCTAATGGAGCTGATTTTAAAGTGAAAGGCAATACATTGTTATTGTTTTTTAATAAAACAACCCCTTCCGCAGCAGCTTGTCTTGTAACTTCTGCATTTTCTTTTAAGTTTGGTTTGTTAGAATATTTGTAATTGCTCATTGCCGGAGATCTCATAACCAATTCTAATACTCTTCTTAAATTGATATTGATTGCTTCTTTAGATAATTTCCCGCTTTTTATATCTTCAGCTATTACTTTTTGTTGCGCAGGTAAACCCGGCATCAATAAATCATTTCCTGCTGTAAGTTGTTTCGCAACATCACTAACAACGTTTTTATCCATAATAGCTCCAAATCCATTGTAACCTCCAAACCAGTCTGTCATCACTAATCCTTTGAATCCCCATTCGTCACGAAGTACAGTAGTCAATAGATCTTTGCGTGCTGATGTGTAAGTACCATTCAGTAAGTTATAAGATGACATTACCGTCCATGGTTGTGATTCTTTAACTGTAATTTCAAATCCTTTTAGGTATATTTCGCGTAACGCTCTTTCGCTGACATGTGCATTAACACCCATTCTGTTTCTTTCCTGATTATTGGCAGCAAAGTGTTTTATTGAAGTTCCTACACCATTAGATTGTATACCATTTACCATTGCAGCTGCAATTTTTCCGGCTATTAATGGATCTTCA
This sequence comes from Flavobacterium esculini, assembly GCF_048284325.1. NCBI lineage: Bacteria > Pseudomonadati > Bacteroidota > Flavobacteriia > Flavobacteriales > Flavobacteriaceae > Flavobacterium > Flavobacterium esculini. Next base: position 25,764 of record NZ_JBLVPI010000014.1, read on the forward strand.
GAATAGTATTCAAAATTTCTTCCACACAATGGGTTTCTGTGAATATTCATTCCTGGACCTAATAAAACATCTACTCCGTATTCTTTTACCTCATTACCCATTGCTTTACCAACAGTATTGATAAGTGCTACATTCCAAGTAGAAGCTAGTGCTGTTCCCACAGGGAATGCGGTAGCATAATACGTATTCGAATCCTCATCTCTAATGGATTTAATACGCAAACCTGCAGGACCGTCAGATACAATTACGGAAGGAATTCCTAAACGAGAAATGGCTGTTGTTCCTCCAGCAGAACCAGGAACTTTAGCAGTGTCTTTTTCAGTGGAAAACTGCATTTTAGCCCAGTCAAAACCAGGCATGCCAATTCCAATAAGCATACTCGCTTTTTCGTCATCAGTCATTTGGTTGATTAAATCTTGAATTCGGTCTTGAGTTGAAAGACGGTAATCTTCGTATCGGTCTAACTTTCCATTTTTATTTAAATCAGAAAAGGTAAATCCGTTAACAGTTATTATAGGATTGGGTTTAGTCTCTTTTATTTCTGGGTTTTTTGCCCAAGAAATTCCAGAAATGACAAGCGCTGAAAGAAGCGAAGTCTTTGCGATTTTCGAAATTGAATTGTTCTTCATTTGGTTTTTTTGTAAATAGATTTTTTTATTGCTTCATTATGAAGCAATATTAATTATTTTTTTTAATATTTGCAAAAAAAGACAGTTTATTTTTTGATTATCAGTTTTTAAAGTAAAAATTATAATCAATTTCGTATTTTTGCGATTAATATAAAACTATGGAATTTAATAAAATAATAGAGGGAAAATCAGCTGAATCTTGGGATATATACATTCCAAATTTATCTGTGGATTGTGTTGTTTTTGGATTTCACGACACTACCTTAAAAGTATTGGTTACTAGACTAAAAGAAACAGATCTTTGGGCACTTCCCGGAGGATATGTTTTAAAAACAGAAAATCTTAAAGAGGCGGCCAATAGAATTTTATTTAGTAGAACAGGTGCTGAAAATATTTATTTGCAAGAATTTAAAGTTTTCAGTGATTTGAATCGATCTGATGGAATTTTTGATAATTTTCCGGATACACTATGGAACAAACAGCGCTTTCTATCCGTTGGATTTTATGCCTTAGTCGATTTTCATCATGTAAATTTAGTTATGGATGATTTTTCTGATGCGTGCGAATGGAAATCAATTGATGAATTGCCAGATTTTATGATGGATCACAGAAGTATTTTTGATAAAGCATTAGAAACGCTGCGCAGACAATTAAATCATAAACCTATTGGCTACAGTTTATTGCCTGAAAAATTTACGATGCCCGAACTTCAAAAATTGTATGAAATTATTTTAGCTAAGAAGTTGAATCGCGGTAATTTTTATAGAAAGATGCTGCGTTATGATATTCTCGAAAAATTAGAAGAAAGCAGAAAAGGGGGAGCGCACAAAGCACCTGATTTATATAAATTTGATTTAGAGAAATACCAATTAGCACTTAAAAATGGATTGAATGAAGGTTGGTAAAGGTTTTAAATTGTTGAATGAGTGCATTTGTATCTTCATCATGAAGGCGAATGAAAATTATGTCTTTTCTTTACTGGAATTGTTTTAAGAAATCTTTATAAAATCTTTATACCATCTTCAGATATATTATAAAATACTTACAACATATCATTTAACTTTGTAGTGTTAATAAGAAAGATAGTTGTGAAAAGTATTTTAAACCAAATAAAAAGAGAAAACCAATACTTGATATGTGTGTTGTCTGTAAGTGCAGTTGCTTCATTGTGCTTGTTTACCAGAGATTATTTGGATCATAAAATTGTGGGTTATTTATTATTGGTTGTAGTTTCTTTATTAGCTACATTTTTAGATATTTTGCCAGTATTGTTAAGTGCTGTTTTAAGTGCTTTAATCATGAATTTTTTCTTTTTGAAACCCTATTATACATTTCATATCAGTAATGCCGAAGATTCTTTATTACTGTTTTTGTTCTTCCTAATTGCACTCATCAACGGGGTTTTGACTTATCGAATCAGAAAAGCCGAAAAAATATTGCAAATAAAAGAACTCAGGATAAATACAATGAAGCTATACGATGCCTTATTGGATTCATTATCACATGAATTACGGACTCCGATTTCTACAATTATGGGCTCCATTGATACAATACAAAGTAAAACGTTAACTATTTCCGAGGAGAATAAACAAAAACTATATTCAGAAATCGAAAAAGCATCTTTACGTTTAAATCATCAGGTGGAGAATTTATTGAATATGTCCAGATTAGAATCGGGTGTCATACAACCAAAAATGGATTGGTGTGATTTAAAAGAATTGGTTTATAATGTTTTGGATAGCCTAAAAGAGGATCTGCAATTTCATAAAATCGCAGTTGTTGCCGATGAAAATTTACCTCTTTTCAAATTGGATTACGGTTTGATGGAACAAATTATTTACAACTTAGTTTTTAATGCCTCTCAATACACTCCAAAAGGAGCTAAAATAGAAATCAAAGTACAATACAATCCGGATATTGATTTTGAATATAATCCAGATAAATTAATACCGTGTGTCATCACTATTTCCGATGATGGAAGCGGTTTTCCAGAAGCTGAAATTGATAAAGTCTTTGATAAGTTTTACAGATTGCACAATTCTAAAACGGGAGGAACCGGATTAGGATTGTCTATTGTAAAAGGTTTTGTTGAAGCCCAAAATGGTAAAATAACTTTAGAAAATAAAGAAGAAGGCGGTTCCGCTTTTAAAATATATTTTCCAACATTAGTAATGAATACAGCAGCCATTTCAAATGAATAATTCAGCCGAAATATTAATTATAGACGATGAAATCCAAATTAGGAAACTACTGGAAATTGCTTTAGATTCAAATGGGTATAAAACTATTTTTGCTGTAAATGGAAAGGAAGGGATAGCGCTTGCAGCAAACCATCAGCCAGATTTAATTATCTTGGATTTAGGTTTGCCAGACGAAGATGGACAGGTAGTTTTAAAAAGATTGAGAGAATGGTATAAAAAGCCCATCTTGATTTTAACCGTAAAAAATACCGAAGAAGAAATTGTAAAAGCACTCGATAATGGTGCCAATGATTATTTGGCAAAACCATTCCGAACCCAAGAATTATTGGCTAGAATTCGCACCGCTTTAAGGAATTTAAACCAAGATGAAAATGAACCCATAATTGAGTTTGGAGCAATTTCGATTGATTTTACATCAAGAATCGTGAAGTTAAAAAATGAAATTCTAAAATTAACAACTACTGAATATAATTTGCTTTCCATTTTGGTTAAAAATGAAGGCAGAGTACTCACACATCAGTATTTACTCAAACAAGTTTGGGGGAACAGCTATTCCGACCAGACACAATACCTGCGTGTTTTTGTGGCACAACTTCGCAAAAAAATCGAAGAAGACCCAAACCGGCCTAAATACATCATCACCGAATCTGGAGTTGGATATCGCTTTAATACCAGCTAAAATTCACAATGCTTTGAGTAAATCGCTTTAAGCAATAATCAAAAAATGACAAAAAAATCATCGAATTGTATGTTCTAAACATCACGATCAAGATTTTTATTGTCTAATAATTAATAAGTTATACAATTAAATTTAAATTAAAATGAATAAATCAACTATTCAAAAAGTCAGCGCCGCATCGCTTTTAGTGGCATTAGGGATTATTTATGGAGACATAGGAACCAGTCCGTTGTATGTTATGAAAGCCATTATTGGACAAAGAGAAATCTCTAAATTGCTTGTTTACGGTGGTATTTCCTGTATTTTTTGGACACTAACCTTTCAAACAACTTTCAAATATATTTTCTTGACACTTTCAGCAGATAACCATGGTGAAGGTGGTGTTTTTTCACTTTATGCATTGGTAAAGCGTTTTGGTAAAGGAAAATTGGTAATTCCTACCATTCTAGGAGCCACCACACTTTTGGCAGATGGAATTATTACGCCACCTATTTCCGTGGCTTCTGCAGTTGAAGGTTTGGGAGATGTGGTTCCTGGCATTCCAATACTTCCAATTGTAATCGTAATTTTGTCAGGATTGTTCTTTTTTCAACGATTTGGAACACAAAAAGTTGGTTTCTTTTTTGGACCCGCTATGGTAGTGTGGTTCTCAATGCTTTTTATTTTAGGTTTTGTACAAATACTGGATCATCCTGCTATTTTGACGGCATTAAATCCAATGTATGCCTATCAATTACTAGTTGAATATCCTCACGGATTCTGGTTATTAGGAGCCGTATTTTTATGTACAACGGGAGCCGAGGCACTATATTCGGATTTAGGGCATTGTGGAAAAACGAATATCAGAATCACATGGATTTTTGTCAAAATTGCTTTAGTCGTAAATTATTTAGGTCAAGCATCTTGGCTTATGACTCAAGGAAATACATTTCTTGATGGAAGAAATCCTTTTTATACCATCATGCCACAATGGTTTCTTTTTTCAGGTGTTATTATTGCCACTTTTGCAGCAATCATTGCTTCACAAGCTTTGATAAGCGGTTCCTACACGTTAATAAATGAAGCGATGTCACTTAACTTTTGGCCAAGAGTTGCCATGCGAAATCCAACCAATTTGAAAGGACAAATATACATTCCTTCAGTAAATACAATTCTTTGGGTAGGGTGCATTTTGATGATTTTATATTTTAAAAACTCCTCAAATATGGAAGCGGCTTATGGGTTCTCCATTACTATTGCCATGCTGATGACCACTGTACTTTTAAATTATTATTTGATTTATATAAAAAAAATGAACAGGGTTTTGATAGGCATAATTATTACAATTTTTGGGATTATTGAAATTGCTTTTTTTATTGCCAATATTGTAAAAATCAAAGAACGTTGGATGTTCTTGTTCTTTGAGCTTTTCATTTTTATGACCATGTATACTTGGTTTTTCGCAAGAAAAATTAATAATAAATTTCTAAAGTTCACCAATTTAGCGGAGCATACGCAACAACTTCAGGAATTGAGTAATGACATCAGTATTCCAAAGTATTCAACCCATTTAATTTATCTCTCTAAAGCGGATAGAATTTATGAAGTGGAAGAAAAAATATTAAAATCTATTTTTTCCAAAAAGCCAAAAAGAGCCGATGTCTACTGGTTTTTTCATATCAACAGAACCAATGATCCTTTTACTTTAAATTATGAAGTAATAGAATTGTTAGACGATAAAGTCATCAAAATTGTGCTGAATATTGGTTTTAGAATCCAGCCAAAAGTGGAATTGTATTTCAAAAAAATAGTACAGAATTTAGTCAAAAATAAAGAATTGAATTTGCATATTCGCCCTGACGGTTCTACGAAATACAATGCAGATCCTGATTTTAAATTCATTATTTTGGAGAAATTCCTCTCTGTCGAAAATGAGTTTGCCGTTAAAGATGCCTTACTGTTGAATTCCTATTATATGCTTAAAAACTGGTCACTTTCAGATATTAGAGCATTTGGGCTTGATAAAAGCGATGTGGAAATTGAAGAAATCCCTTTTGTTTACCAACCTATTCAAAAATTAGAATTGGAAAGAAAAAAGATTTAGAATAAGTATTCAGTGTTCAGTCCCAGTTTGCAGTAACTGCAAACTGGGACTGAACACTGAATACTTTCTTAACAATCCGCCATATTCACAGCGATTGCTAAACCACCTTCAGAGGTTTCTTTGTATTTATTGTTCATGTCCTTGGCAGTTTGCCACATGGTGTCAACTACTTTATCTAACGGAACTTTTGCGTTTTTTGGGTCAGTTTCTAATGCTAATTCGGCGGCATTAATTGCTTTTATGGCTCCCATCGTATTTCTTTCGATACAAGGAATTTGGACTAATCCACCAATAGGATCGCACGTTAAACCAAGATGATGTTCCATGGCAATTTCGGCAGCCATTAAAACTTGTTCCGGAGTTCCGCCCATTAATTCGCATAAAGCAGCCGCTGCCATTGATGAGGAAACCCCAATCTCTGCTTGACAGCCACCCATTGCTGCTGAAATAGTAGAACCTTTTTTGAAAATACTCCCTATTTCACTGGCTACCATCAGGAATTGTTTGATTTCTTTTTCACCGGCATTGTGGTTTTCGATAACTAAATAATACATTAAAACAGATGGAATAACACCTGCACTTCCATTCGTTGGAGCGGTAACCACTCGTCCTAAAGCAGCATTTACTTCGTTTACCGCAAGTGCAAAACAGCTTACCCATTTTAATATTTGGCGAAATTTTACTTCCGTTTTTCTAATTTCTTCTAGCCAAGTTTGAGGGGAATTATAATTGGCTAAACCAATGAGGTTTTGATGCATATCAAACGCTCTTCTCCTTACATTTAGTCCGCCGGGTAAAATTCCTTCGGAATGACAACCAATATACATAGACTCCAGCATGGTGTTCCAAATGCGCATTAATTCATGATGAATCATTTCTTCGGATCGCATTGATTTTTCATTCTCATACACGATTTCCGAAATCTTTTTATTTTCTTTCCTGCAGTAGTCCAAAAGTTCAGTTGCCTTATCTATTGGAAAAGGGAAAGCACATTTTATGGCAATTTTTTTCTTGGCATTGATGCGTTCTTCTTTCACAACAAAACCACCGCCGATAGAGTAGAAGGTAGAAATATATTCATCATCATCCGTTATGTAGGCCGTAAAAGTCATGGCATTAGCATGAAAAGGAAGGAAGTTTTTATTAAAAACAATATCTTCTGAAAAATGGAAAGGAATCTGGTGTTCATTACCAAGATTGATTTCATTTTTGCCCTTAATTGATTTTATAATTTTATCGATATTTGAAATAGGAATATATTCAGGATCTTGTCCACTTAAACCTAGCATAATTGCTAAATCAGTGGCGTGCCCTTTACCAGTTAGCGAAAGAGAACCATATAAATCTACTTTTACTCTGTTTACTTTATGGATTAAATTTTCGTTTCTCAATTCACTCAGAAAACGTTCTGCTGCGCGCCAAGGCCCAAGTGTATGAGAACTAGAGGGTCCAACACCGATTTTAAGCATATCAAAAACAGAGATACATTCTTCCATAATTTAGTAGTAGGTTTTATTACTAACAAAGATAATAGAATGTAACAATGAAAAGATTAAAATTGGAGTTTTATTAAATATTTGGTAAAATATTAAGTCATATTCTAATTATTCAATAACGTAAATAAATAATTGGGTAGTTTAGGAGTTTTAATGAGGACTTCTGAAATTTTGGATTTTTGAGCTAATTTGTTAATGAGCTATTGAAAGACATTACGAATTTGAGATCATTTTTTATACAAGATTTAAATGCTTTTTATTCGAAAATTAATTGAAGCTATTTTCTGTTCCAGTTATTAAAAGTGTCGAAATTCCAAATTGAAAAGGATAAATAATTTTTAAGAAAGTGTTAAGTGCTTAAAGACTAATTAAAAAGGATAGCCAATAGCCAAATTAAAAACTAAATTTTCTTTTCTCCAGGTACCGTTCCCAAAATTGATTTGATCTAAAACCCAACGTTGACCCTCCGGCAAATAAGGTTTTCGAATAGGGAAGGCAAAGTCCGTTCTAAGAATTAGAAAAGAAAAGTCAAAACGCAATCCGGCTCCGGTTCCAACGGCCAATTCGTTCATAAATTTTTTAGAAAATTGAGCGCCTGGTTTTTCAGGGTTATCTTTCAGTAGCCATATATTTCCTGCGTCTATGAATAGAGCCCCTTTTACTAAGCCATAGATTTTAGCTCGGTATTCTGTATTTAATTCCAGTTTTATATCCCCAGATTGGTCTGCTAAAAAACTACTGGAGGTGCTAGAGCCATCATAAGTTCCGGGACCTATTGATCGCGCGCGAAATGCTCTTAAACTATTGGTTCCACCAATAAAAAACTGTTTAATAAAGGGTAACTCATCCGAATTTCCGTAGGCAAATCCTGCACCTACAATAATCCTGCTGGCAAGCTGGGAATCAGGTCCTAATTTTAAATAATGTCTAAAATCGTTTTCTGTTTTTATAAATTGGCTGAAAGGAACATCAAACAGTTTGATAGTATCCCCTTTTTGTATGTTTGCTCCTGTAGCTAATCCCGCTATGGTTCCGGCAAGATCTACAGTTCCTTTGTAGTAAAATGTGTTTTTCTTTCTTTTCTGTAAGGTGTTGGTGTACGTAAAAGAATACGTTGGGCCAAAAATTAATTGTTTCTCAATTACTTTCCCCAGAGAAGGATTAGCTAGAATCTGTTCTTGATATAAAGGAGTTACATTTTGCGGACTTGCATAAGTGATTTCGGTAACATTTAATAAATGTTCTTTTTTCTCGCTTGCTTTCCATAAATAACCAAAGGATCCTTTGAATGTTTGTAACGAGTACAATTTGGTTCTGTTTTGAAATTCATAACCTAATGTAGCCTTTGTTTTTGGAACAAAGCCACTAGAAGACCTAAATTTAAATGGGGAAACAAATCTCGGCCAAACTAAATTAGCTTCCGTTCCAAACCGGTATACATTAAATCCATTATTTTGCCCAGAAACTTGTACTTCGACACCGCCAAAAGCAGATATGGTCAGTAATTCAGCACCTCTGAAAGCATTTCTATTGCTCCAGTTTAAATTGAGTTCGGTTCCGGTATAATTAGCAGAATTAGTTTTTGCCAATACTTCCAAACGAAGTGATTTTTTGGGTAATGGCGTAAGATAATAGTACGCATCCAGATAATTTCCTATGGTATCGGAAGGTTTAAACTGATTTTTAACGAATTTGAAAGTGCCCAAATTTACTAATCGATTCAAAGATAAATTATGATTGGTACGGTTGTATAAATCTTCTTTTTTAAAATACAAGGCACGGTCAAAAATTCGTGGTTTGAATAAATTATCCGGATCTATAATGGTGAAATCATTGTATTTTTTGATGGAATTATAATTGGGTTTCAAGCTGTCAGAACCAATGGAATAGTTTGGATAAACAATAATTTTATTGATTTTGAATGGTGTCTCCGCTAGTTTTGGCGTTTCGTCTTTTACTTTTACGATAAGATCTACCTGATGATCAGCAACAGTACTGTCGACTTGTACTTTAAGATAATCGGGGTTGAAGTAGAAAAAACCTTTTTCCTTAAGTCTGGTGTCAATACGGACTCTTTCTTCTTTAATAACATCAAGGCTATATCCGTTATCTTTTTTTAATAAACTTCTGCGTTTGGTATTGCGAACCGCACTAGAGATTATGGAGGAATCTGTGGGGAATTTTACTTCTCTAATTTTATATTGTTTACCAGGTTTTACAATATATTCTGCAGTAGCTTTTTTACCATGTCGAGTTGAATCTGCTGCAGTTTTAGTATTAAAATAGCCACTGTTTTCAGAGAAATTCTGTAAAACACTTTTGCTATATTCTAAATCTACCTGACTGTATAAAACGGGTGGCTCACCTACTTTAGTTTTCAGCCAATACCGCCATCCTTTTTCTTTTTTGGGTGTTCCCGCTAAATTGTAGATATACAATTTTGGTCTCAATCCTAGAAAAGAGGCGTTGGGTTTTGGTCTAAGAATGTCTTTTAGTGCCGTCTTTAACGCTTTTTTTTCCTTTTTAGAGGCTTCGTTTCCTTCCACTTTTACTGTTCCGCCAATGTACAACAGTTCGCCTTCGGGCAAAAATCTTGTATTGCTGCACGAGGTGGCAAACAATGCTAAAAAAAGAAAATATAGTAAATGGGTCTTATTCATCAGATTTCTTTTTTGATTCTTTTTTTAATTTTTTAGCTGCTTTTTGCGCTTTACTTTTACCAAACAATTCCTTGAATTTATTGTAATCCAAAGTGATGATAAAAGCAATTCCTGTTTCTACAACTTCACCTTGAAGAGCCACTTGGTATTTGTTTATTCGATAGGCCCGGATTTTATACCTTCCATCTTTTGAAAGTTGGTAGTCTAAAGAAACATCGCCAGCTATATTATTAGCATTCTGATTGACTTGTTGTGGTCCTTCAATTCCAAAACTACTTCCTACGGTAACTTTCAATCGGTCATTCAGTAATTTTTTAGAAATACCTACATTCAAATCGGTTTTGTTTTCTCGTTGTCCCGTTGTATAATCATCAGAGGTATTCAAATCAAATTTAAGTTCCACACCACTTATTAAATCGCCTGCGAGATCATTGAGTTGCTGCGATAAAATTTTACTGACACTTTCTCTGGCTAATGAAGAAACGTTTGCTCTTCCAGCTTCACTCGCAAATGGATTTTCTCCAATGAAACGATTCAGTAGCAATAAGGCAAAAACCTGTTTATTCAATTCATCAGGCTGCTGACGTAGTTGCGTCAGTTTGGCTTGTGTAGTATTGATAATTTCAGTCGAAACACTATTATTTCCTTCAGGCAAAACGATGTCAAACGAAATGGTAGGTTTCAGCAGTTCACCGGTCATTTTTAATCTGGTTTCAAAAGGAATTCTTTGCTTGTATGTATTTCTAACTTCGGCTGTAACAGTTCCTAATTGGTCATTAACCAAATCAATTGGCGCAGCTTCTGTTTTATAAATTGCTGTAATACTAATGTCGGCCGTGGTTGGTTCTCCCGTCCAAAGAATATAACTTCCCGGTTTGATGTCGAATTTCCTTTTAATGGAATTAAAATTCATTTCATAACTTCCTTCTGATAATTCATATCTGCCAGTCAAAGTTGTTTTTCCCGAAGGATCAATTCCACCGTTCAATTGTGCTTCTCCTTTTAATTTTAGGAAATCTCCGTTTGCTTTGTCAATAATCAGAGATAATTCAGCCTCTTTGTCTATTTCAATATTTACGGAAGCATTGATTCCTTTTATCTCTGATTCATTAGTAAATTCTGCTAGAGCAATATCCCCCATTAATTGTGGATTGTCTTGATCAATAAATTCTACAATTCCTTCTCTATCGGCTATTGATGGATCTGATTGTGGTAAAACAATAGTAAATTTAGTGTCTTTGTTAATTTTAATATTTCCTTCCACAACAGGATTGTCAAAATTGCCTGATATTTTCAAATGATTGTCTAAATACAATTCGCCATAATACATAGCATTGTCTTTGGCTTTAGAATTAATAGCTTTGAAATTATCTGCATCCAAGGCTAAATCAAAACCAAAATTCCTGAAATTGGTACTCTCTATTTTTCCGTTTATGGTTAAATCATTGTCTTTTTCATCTTTTAGAATGAAATTATCGAAAAGAATGGCATCGTTGGTAAATATGATTTTATCATTTGCAGACTTGAAGGTTGAGTTAAGCTTTGTCGCCTTGAAACCAATTTCATTGAATTGTAATTCTCCAATTACTTTGGGCTGAGTTGTAGTTCCTGTAATTTTGAAATTGCCTCTAAAAAAGCCGGTACTTTCTTTTATATTATCCAATGTAAAACCCTGAATACTTTTTAAATTCAGTTTTTCAATAGCCAGATTCATATCAAAACTACTATCAGTTGTTTTGTAATTTCCGTCTAAATTGACTTGGTTCCCCTGACCTGTAATTGAAATAACCGCATCATATCTATTGGTAATTGCATTATTTACTTTTATGCTAACAGTACCGATAGTATCTTTTTTGAACGTAAAATTTTCAATATTTAAATCGGAAGTGAAAAGGGGTATAGTAGTTACATTTTTAACTAATGCATTTCCATTGATTTTTCCGCTCATTTGCAAATCCTTTTTCTCCACCATACTGGTAATGGTTTTGATGTCAAAATCCTTGAAATCAATGGCGATTGGCGCATTCGTTCCTTCAGATTGTGATTGTATTCGGATACTGCTTCCCTCTTTACTCAATTCGAAATTATCAGCGTAAATTCCTTTTTTGCCAAAACGAATTAAATTGTCTTGGGCTATTTTCCAAGATTCATAGTTGAGTAACAGATTGTTTGGATCAAAACTTATTTCATTATTTCCGTCTGTTGCCTGTAAAGTTCCTGCAATCAAGTATCTTTCTACGTTTTTTATATCTTTTAATTGCAACGTGTAATCCAGAATGTTATTTTGCACTTTCCCCGAAATATTGGTGTAAGGCAACTGAATTTGTTTGTTTTGAATATCGTCTACAATCAAACTGTAAACAAGTGCCTTGTCTTGAGTATCCACCTTAAGAACGGCATTCGTGATGGTGTTTTCTCCGTAAATTAATTTAGGAATGGTACCACTTAGAACAATAGAATCGTTAATAGAATTATATCTTCCATTGATGTTAATAGGTTCAAGACTTTTCAACTCAGGAATAAGTTTCAATAGAATTGGACTGTCTTTTATACCAATTTTAAAAGCAAAATGTTGTTTTTCAACAGCGGTTTTTCTTGTATTTGGTTTGCTGTCATAATACTTGGCAATAGAATTAGATAAAGCGGTCGCTATTTTTGATAACTTATATTTTCCATTGACTTCACCATCCATAAACGGGGATTTCAATACTAATGTATTCTTTTCAGGCGTGGATGTTGCGACTACGTTTATTGAATCAATTACAAATTGTTCTTTCGCATTGGCTATTGTTATGCTGTGTGCATTTAAGGTTCCATTGAGATAATCTAAATTTGCGGATTGAATATCAGCATCTACAGGGCCTCTTATTTTCATTGGACCGGCATGCAGATTCAGTTTTTCCAAATCAGCGATATCCACATTCAGTTTTAATTTTCCAGTTGGATATTTATCTCTAAAACTTCCGCTGCTGACTAAATCAAAAGTCAGATTAGGATCTTTTGCCACAGCGGTTGCATTGAAATTTCCACTGCGAATAGCCCCTTTTACGCTCAGATTTTGATACGTATATTTATTGTAATAGGCTTTTTGAATAGTTCCGTTGAAAGAAGCTGTAGCAGTTTTCAGATTGGAACCATTTCCTTTTATATTGGCTTTTAAAGTGACTTTTCCAATGGAATCGTTTTTGATAAATTTTCCTAATTCAAAATTAGTCAGTTCCATTTGAGCATCATATTTATCCTGATTTTTTATGCTGCGGTCATAGGTGCCTTTGATTTTTGCATTTCCAAAACTACTTACCAAATTCAGATTGGTATTAAAATTAGCAATTGTCCCTTTAAAAGTTCCTACGGCACTGAATTTCGAAGGCAATTGAATCGAATTTGGAATCGTTCCCGGAGGTAAAATTCCATTAAAATCCTTTGAACCGGATTGCAAGTCTTTAATATTCAAATCAAAGTAAGCTTTGTTGACATCTGGTAAACCGATTATTCTGCCGCTTGCAGCCACTTTTGTGGTTCCAATGCCACTGATTTCGATGGCCGGAAATACAAAGTTTTTTAATTTCCCGGAAACTTTACCATTGACAAGCAGTATCGCGTTTGGATAGCTCATGAAAGGATTCGTCTTCGATACCATGGGAGCAAAAAGCAAAATATCTTTAACGGCCAATTTACTTTTTTTCAAATTAGCGATAAGACCTAATTCCCCAGGATTTTTAGCCAATGATTCAATGGAAGGATACCCTATGAGAATTTCATCTCTCAATTCAGTTTGAGGTGTTTTTAAATATAATTTTTTAAGCGAGGCATTTCGTCTACCGTAGAAAAATTCAGCATTAAACGCTTGAACATTCAAACCACTTTTTTCTCTGAATGTTAACGAATTGGCATCTCCGGAAATTTTTTCTGGATTGTAATACAAGGCATCAACTTGTACGTTTAATTTAGTGAAATCTAAATGGTTGTAATCGATCCCTTGCTTAGTCGCGGCACTGTTATTATTGTCATAACGGAAGTTAATTCGGTTAAACGTTGTTTTGTTTACTTTTACTTCCCAGTTGTTAGTTTTGTCATTAGATTGATTTTTTACATTTTTTTGGTCTAGTTTTCCAAAAGCCAATCCACCTTCCACACCCGTCAAATCAATACTTTCGATTAAAAGTAATTGATTGTTAAGGTCAATTTTATTAATTTTAGCTAACAGTTTTTTCAAATAGAAATTAGTGGATAACTTGGTTTCGTCACTTTGATAATCGAAATCAATTTTGGATAAATCAATTTCGCCCAACTTTAATTTTAAGATAGCGTCTGGAGCATTTTTTGCAGCAGCAACTTTGGTTTTATTGGATATTTGAACCAAACCTTGTTTTAATTTAAACCTTAAACCATTAATTTTAGCTTTCGGAATTTCAAAGTTCATTTGATCTAAATCAAACGTTTTTATAGCTGTTTCAAAATGATTTAGAGTAGCAACTAAATCATTTTTTGTAACGGCATCGTTATAATTAAATTGTATTCGGTCTAGCTTAATTTCCTCCACAGAAAATTGCATTGGGGGTGAATCGCTCTTTTGTTTCTCTGGTGAAGCAAAAGCTTTGAAGATGTATTCGAAATTAAAAACTGCTTTGGAATCTCTATTTAGATTGGCAGTAATGCCTTCCAGTTCGAGGGAGTTGATTTCTATTTTGTTATTCATCAATTGCAACAAACTAATGTCAGCCGCTAATCGCTCTCCGGCTAAAAGGGTGTCTTTTTTTTTATCTTGAAAATAAACACCTTTGAGTATTATTTTTTCGGGAAACCCAATTTTTAAGGTGTCAATGGAAACTTTGGTTTTAATTTTCTCTTCGAGATAAGTTACTGCTTTTTCTTTGGCAAAATTTTGAACTGAAGGCATTTGAATAGCAAGAAGTAACAATAAAAACAATACGATTATAGTTCCTATTATCCAGAGGAAAATTTTAAAAATTCTTTGTAAGTATTTTTTCAAAAGGTCTTGATTTTAGGTCTAAAAATAGCCAATTTAGACTAGAAAAGCAATTTAAATTCTAAATTGAATTAAACACAAAGATGAAAATTTAAATCAGAAATGCTTTATATAATTTAGATATTAACTTACAAAATTTTTGGATTTAAATATCCGAAAAAAAAATTGAATTGGATAATTGAAAATGAACCAAATTTTGTGTGTATTAGGTTTTGTAAATTGGAATCTCATTAAAATCTTCCGCTTGTTTTTCTTCTAATAAAATTTCTTTTACTGCCATAAGCATCGCTTTATTTGAAGTGAAAAGTTCCCGATTAAAGTTAATCACCGTAGTGATATCAAGATCTTCAATGGATGCGTTTTGTGCTTCTGTGTAAAAATTATTTAAGGCAGCGCTATAATTTTTCTGAATGGAATTAAATAGATGTTGTAGTTCTTCAAAGCTTGCTTTTTTATTCTCAGATAGGAATGCATTCAATTGAAGGTATAGATTTTCGGTTTCTTTTTTATGGTGTATAAAAAAATTGTATTTAATGTCTTTTGACGAATGTCTCAGGTTTGTAATATTGCTGCCTATGTCTTTCACGCTTTTCACGGAATGCATGGAACTGCGTACGGCAGAAATTAGTTGGTTGAGTTCAGCCTGCTTTTCTCCTTCTAATTTTGTTCTCAATTCCAGATAAAAAGCCTGTAATTCGCCCTGTAATTGTTTCAGAAATTCATATTTATCTTCTTCGGTTTTAGAAAAGAAGTTCCTTTTCTCATTGATGGCTTTAAAATCATCATTTTTTAGAATTGATAGCGTATCAATTTTGAATAATTCCAAATTAAAAAGCATCGAATTATGAATGAAGTATTTTGTTTCTCTTCGGAATAAATCAAGCGCAGTTTCTGGTTCATTAATAGAAGCATGGCCTATAAAAGCAACTGTTGACCCATTAGAATTTTTAAAAAAACGTTCTAAAAATTTCGTGAAAAGTTCAAGAAAAGGAAGGAAGATTACAATAGCTAACAGATTTATTAAACTCGAAAAAGTAACCAACCCAATGACTGGATCTTTGATTTTTATAATATCAGTTATCAGTAAAAGAATAGGTCTAAGCAATACAAAAGCAATGGCAGTAATGAAAATATTAAATAATAAATTGCCAAGTGCCACTCGTTTTTTGGAAGCATTTCCGCCAATAGCACTCAATACTATTTTAATAATGGTCCCAGTTTCACTGCCCAGAACGATTGCGGCTGCCATTGGAAACCCTATCGCTCCTGCGTTGAGAGCACTCAATGTAAGCGCCATAGTTACGGAGCTAGATTGAACAACCAGCGTAATCAAAAAACCAATTATCAAAAAAATCACTAATGGCTTCGAAGCATATTGTGAAAAATCAAAATATTGAACCTGTGTTTCCATAGCCGTTTTCATGAAGGAAAGCCCAATAAACATTAAACCAAAGCCCAAAAGAAAATAGGAAACATATTTTATGGTTTTGCGATTCCCAAGAAGGATTAGGAGAAAACCTCCTAAACAAACTGCCGGGTAAGCAATGACTTCTATATTGGTTTTAAAACCAAGTGTTGCCACCAGCCAGCTTGCAAGTGTTGTTCCCAGGTTTGCCCCCAAAATAATGGCCATGGCATTTTTCATGGTGAAAACTCCGGCGCCAACAAATGCCAAAACCATCAACGAAACCATAGAACTACTCTGTAGAATACCAGTTACAATTGTTCCTCCTGCAACCGCACCAATGTTGTTTTTTGTGATTCGCTGCAGAAACAGTTTGAAATTTCTCCCGGAAAGATTTTTTAAGGATTCCTCCACAAGATACATTGCGAAAAGGAACAGTCCCACGCCGGCGGAAAGTTTTAATATTATATTGAGGGTTTCCATAGTTAAAAATAGAAATAAAGATACTTAAAATTAATGATTTAATCTTTTCTTAATGAGGTATTTGTACTTGTTTTTATTCGGGAAAAAGTAAAAATTTTAAGGTTTTAAATAAAAAAACTACAACTTTTTAAAGGTTATAGTTTAGGATTAAAATTATGATTTGTAAAACTAATAATCAGAATAATCAGTTGGGTACAAAAAAGTAATGTCTATGTGTGAAATATTGTTTTTGTATTTTTCCATAGCTATTAATCCTTTCCATTCCGGCGAATCTACAAAGGCTTTCCAATGTGAATCTCTACTTTCTTGATCTGCAAAAGTGGTCATGTACATCAAGTTTGGCATTTTGGCTCCCGAAAGAACTTCGCCATAAAAAACCGCATTAAAGGTAAGGCGGTCAAAAAGTTTAATTTCACCACCGGCATTAAACATATTGACTTTGTTTTTATAAATCGCTTCGCTTGCTGATTCGTAGCTTCTCAATTCATACACTCGATTTGCTCTTGGACAGTTCAAAAAGGGAGTTGACAAAATAGGATGATCTGAAAAAGCTTTTAATAAAATAGATTCGATACGCAAATATGGCGCTTGTTTATAAGAAGCATTTAAATAATCTGCTCCTTTAGCCAAATAGGTTTTGTCTTTGGCCAATTTATCTTCCAATCCCAGAAATTGAGTCATGGATGAAAACGGAATCACTAGCATCACTTTTTTTATTGTGTCGGTAGCGTTTGGTCTTGGTTTGAACACTCCAATATTTTTAATTCCAAGTTTTTTCAGACCCGGAAGAAATGCTTCTTTCAAATATTTTTCAGTAGTTTCAACTTGTTGTTCCGTTTTGAAAATATAGGTTTTAATTTGGTAGAATTCTCTTGATGGCGCTGCAATTTTAGAATCAGACGTTATTGTTTTAAAGCTGGTAATGGCTAAGACGATAACCACTAGGAATAGTAATTTTCCTGTTTTCATATTTTATTTTTGATTTATATTTAATTCTGGTTTAATTAAAAATTATAGCAATATATTTTTAGCTTACAGCAAATGCCACTGCAGCTGCCGAATGAATTATGGTGGTGTCAAAAATAGGAACGGCAATATCCTCTTGTTGAATTAATAATGGAATTTCAGTACAACCCAGAATAATTCCCTCAGCACCATTTTCTATTAATTTATTGATGATACTGATGTAACGCTGTTTCGTTTCGGGGTTAATGATTCCTTTTCCCAGTTCATGGTAAATGGTATCTTGGATAAAATCTCTGTCTTCCGACTCAGGTATACAAGTTTCAATGTTTTCATTACTGAGTTTAGAAGTAAAAAAATCCAGTTCCATTGTAAATTTAGTACCCAAAAGCCCTACTTTGGATAGCTTCAATTTTTTTATTTCTTTTGTAGTTTCAGTGGCGATATGAATTACGGGTATCGACATTTTTTCCTCAATTCGATCGGCTAAAAGATGCATTGTATTAGCACATAAAACAATTGCTTCGGCACCACTTTGTTGTAGGTTTTCACAGGCTTCGAAGAGCATGATAAATGTTGATTCCCAATCATTGTTGTTATTATTTCTTATAATATCTGCATAATTGAAAGAATGGATTATGCATTTGGCAAAATTGATGCCTCCCAGTTTCTCGTTTACTCCTTCATTAATAAGTTTATAATAATCAGCAGTAGAAACCCAGCTAATCCCACCAATAAGTCCCAATGTTTTCATCTCTTTTTATTTTTTTTTGTCGATTTAGAATCCTTTTTTCAAAACCGATCGTAATTCTTGTTGCGTTTATAAAAGTATAAAAAAAAGTATCACTTTTTTGGAATTGCATAAATAGATTCTGCCGGATTTAAGAATCTGATAAAAGCGAATATACGTTGAGATTAAATCAAACAATCGTATTTAGAGCAAGTTGTAAATCGGTACATTTACAAGATGAAATTTAAAGTATACAGTGAATTATCATACAAAGTCTTTTCTCCAACTACCTTTATTTTTAATATACAGGCAGCAAAATCAGCAAGCCAAATAATTATTTCGGAATCTATTATTGTTATTCCCGCCATAAAGTTTGAGGAATTTACTTTGAAAAATTCGGGTACTCGGTTTGTGAAAATGGAGGTAGAGCAAGGCCTATTTTTTACAATAATTTATCAAGCAGAAGTAGAAGTAGAACATACGATTTATGATGAAAAAGTACTTTTGAAATCCATACCAATTATCAACTTGGATAACGAAGTATTGCCTTTTATTTCTCCAAGCAGGCATTGCGAGTCGGATAAATTATCAGAATTTGCCCTAAATGAATTTGGATATTTGCCCAATGAGTATGCTAAAGCAAAAGCCATAAAGGAATGGATTTTCAAGAACGTCGAATACAAATCAGGCGTTACTAATTCCAGTACTTCAGCATGCGATACGTTGCTCGATAAAGTGGGTGTTTGTAAAGATTTTGCCCATTTAGGAATTGCACTGTGCAGAGCGTTAGATATACCGGCACGCTATTTTACAGGATATGCCTATGATCTTAATCCACCGGATTTTCACGCCTGTTTTGAAGCTTATATTGGTGGACAATGGTTGTTTTTTGACTCCACTAAATTAGCTGTTGCTAATGGATTAGTAAAAATAGCGAATGGGAAAGATGCTTCAGAAGTAGCCGTAGCCAGTTACTTTGGGAATGTTAATTGTACGTTCATGAAAATTGAATGCCATCCCACTACAACTGATTTCACACCTTTTAATTCTGAACTTGATACCAAAGCGATTTCGTATGAATGAAATTCGATTGCTTTATTTAAGAAGTTTTTAATCTAAAATTTTTCTGACTGTGATTTGGTTGTCGTCTCCCATTTTCCAGATTTCTCCAAACAGAGTGACGTTTTCTCCCATTTTAAATTCAGGATATTTCTCTCTACTTCCAAGGTTAGGAATACTAATCACAGCAAAATAAATTGCTCCTTCAGTTGTTTTTATTTTGGCAGTATAGCCATCTTTTCCTTTTTCGACAGATTGAACTATTCCGGTGATTTTAGCTTCAGCAATGTTTTTCTTTTTCAGTTCCAATATTTCTCTGACAGTAATTTGTTTTTCTTTTCCCATTTTCCAAACTTCTCCTTTCACAACTATTGTATCTCCAATTTCCGCCTGTTTGAATAATTGAGGATTGCTCAAATTGGGAATACTAATTGTTCCAAAATAAATGCGTCCTTTTGCATTTTCAATTGTCGCAGTGTAGCCATCTTTCCCTTTTTGAATAGCCGAAACTTTCCCACTAACGATAGCTGTTTTTCCTGATGAACATGATACGAAGCTTAATATAATCAGACTTAAAATACTTTTCTTTATTGGGAATATTTTCATGTTTTATGTTTAATTGAACGAGCTTCTAAATTCTAAAGGTGAAACATTGGTTTTACTCTTGAATAATTTGCTAAAAGACTGTGGGTATTCAAAACCCAATTGGTACGCGATTTCACTAACTGATAAAGAAGTTGTGGTCAAAATTTCTTTGGCTTTTTCAATTAATTTATTCTGAATATGCTGTTGCGTACTTTGTCCAGTGAGTGATCGGAGCATATCACTCAAATAATTTGGAGAGACATTCAATTGCTCTGAAATGTATAGAACAGTTGGAAGGCCAAATTCCTGAACTTTGGTACTATTAAAATAATCCAAGAGCAATTTTTCTAAATTACTCAACAAATCATTACTGGCATTTCTACGGGTAATAAACTGTCTGTTATAGAATCGGTTGGAATAATTGAGCAATAATTCAATGTGTGAAAGTATAACGTCCTGACTAAAACCGTCTATTACAGAACAATATTCGGTATCAATATTTTGCATAATGTACCTAACCATTACCTCTTCTCTATCCGAAAGGTGTAACGCTTCATTTACGGCATAGGAGAAAAATCCATAGTCCTTGATGCTTTTTGCCAAGGCATAATTTTGGATAAAATCTGGGTGAACGACTAACCATATTCCTGAAAGCGCTATATCTTCATCAACAACAGTCGAGATTACCTGACCCGGTGAAAAAAAAGTCATTATACCTTCGTCAAAATCATAATAGTTTTGTCCATATTTCAATTTACCTTTAAAATCCTTTTTGGTACAAATCGAATAAAAATTATAAATGAAACTTTTTATACTTTCATCAAAATGACATTTTATTTCACTCAGATTAATGACACTAACCAATGGATGTTTTGGTTTAGGTAATTCCAATAAACGATGCAACTCAGAAATGGAATTGATGATATACGGAGAATTGGTCTTTTTTTTCATGATCCGAATTATTAATTCAGTAGGAAAAGTGAATAATAAAGGCCGCTTTTCCTACTGAATATTATTGTTTTATTGATCGATAGCACCCATATTGGCAGCATCATAACGAGCACCTGTTATGGTTCCTAAAGGGATGATGGTTTCTAAACGGTTTAGGTCTTCAATGCTTAATTTAATTTCGGCAGCAGCATTATTTTCTTCGATATATTTCACTCTTTTTGTTCCCGGAATAGGTAAAATACCTTTTGAAATAATCCAGGAAATGGCTAATTGTGAAGGTGTTATTTCTTTTTCGGTAGCCAATGTCTTTATTTCATTTACCAAGGCAATATTTTTGTAAAATTGTTCGCCTTGAAAACGGGGTAAACTTTTTCTAAAATCAGTATCAGGAAAATCATCAGGGCTTTTGATATCGCCAGAAATGAATCCTCGACCTAATGGGGAGTAAGCCACAAATCCGATTCCAAGATCTTTAAGTGTTTTTAAAATTCCCGTTTCTTCTACGCCACGCTCAAACAAAGAATATTCTGTTTGTACCGCAGTCAAAGGGTGAATAGTATGGGCTTTTTTTATGGTCTCCGATGAAACTTCCGAAAGTCCGATGTGACCAATTTTTCCTTCTTTTACCAATTCAGCCATTGCTGCAACAGTTTCTTCAATAGGCGTGTTTGGGTCTAAACGATGCAAGTAATACAAGTCAATATAATCAGTTCCCAAGTTTTTAAGCGAACGCTCCACGGCTTTTTTTACATAATCCTTTGTGCCGTTGAATTGCCAAGTCAGTTGTTCTTTGTCATCGATTTCATAGCCAAATTTTGTGGCAATGGTATATTGATTTCTGTTTCCTTTAATGGCTTTGGCGACAAGCCTTTCATTTAGTAAAGGGCCGTATAAATCGGCAGTATCCAGGAAGTTGTATCCTAGTTCCAATGAACGGTGTATAGTAGCGATAGATTCAGTTTCATCTGCTTTTCCATAAACATCCATTCCTGCAATTTGGGTCATTCCCATACAACCCAATCCTACTTTTGGAACAAAAAGTCCTTGACTTCCCAGTTCGATTTTTTTATTAGTATTCATACTTTTTTATTTAATTGTGGATTTAAATTAACAATGCAAATGTCCGTACGATACTAAATTTAAAAGTAACTCAATCTCTTATAGTTGTATCCAAAATAAGGAAATTGGGTTTGTCTATTTAAATTCCTTTAAAGGTTTACAAAATCGTTGCTTTTAGGAAAAATACTCAGGGCTTCAATAGCAATTTCGGGAGTAGGAGAGGCTAGTTTTCTCAGTTTAAGATCCATCCAAGCGCCATCGACAGTGATGGTTGCACATAGTTTATTTTCTTCATTGATGAACTCATGTACAATCGACCAGCGGGATGCATCTGCATTTACTTTTGAAGTTTTGGTGTGCATGGAAATTTTATCCGAAAGTTTTATTTCTTTTCTAAACACACATTCTTCCCTAAAAAGGATAGGGCCAAAGCCTTGCGCTTGCATCACCTTCATTGTTAAACCAAGACTTTCCAAAATTTCGATTCGGTGCTGTGCACCAAAATCATAATAGGCACTGTGTCGAACATGAAAATTAGGGTCAAGATCAGACCAACGAAAGGATAATTCTTTGCTAAATGAAGTCATTTTTATGTTATTTTAGAATACTTTCAGGATTAAATTTTAGTAAAGCATATAGATTTAGAAAATCGAAAATACTAATAAAAAGGAATGTTATAACGGTAGGCCTTGTTTTTTAAGGCTTTTTTATGATAATGAAACAAAAGCAATTTGTTAATTTATTGCTTGTTGAAACGAAAAAATTAATGTGGCCTATCTTTTGTATTATAAAAAATAATTATTCAATTCCGGATAATAAAATATATCCTAAGAAAGATGAAAAAAATAATTTCAATGCTACTTATAACAGGTGGTTTGTATGCTCAAGAACAGGTGTTTAACGTTCAGCGGTATTGCATAGACGAGGAACCTTTCAAAAAAGGAGAATGTGATAGAACGGGAAACGAATATTCTTTCGTGTTCTTAGATACCAAAAAGAGCAATGTGGTATTCTTTCTTACTGAAATGAGATTAAAATATAAAATTGTTGACTCCGGTATTTTTCCTCTGGATAGGAATTATACGTTTTATACTTTAGAAAATGAAAATGAACAAGTAGAAATGAGAGTAAACCAGCAGCATACAAAAATTGAATTCCTGTATCCTAATAATCACATTTATTTGACGGTAGGGAAGTCTACTAAGGCAGTAAATTAATGGATTGTGTAAAAACGTAACTTGCAGCAAACTTTTGTTTGCTGCTTTTTTAGCTGGACTGAAATTCGTGTAATTCTTTGACAAATTGTTTCCGTTGGTACCAATCATTATAAACTAAATGATATTTTTCAACTTTGAATTTTCCGAAATCAAAATTCCGATACTTTTCTAAAACTGCAATCAACTTTTCTGTATGACTTATTTCTTTTCGAAATCGTGCTACAGTCGAATGAGCTGTATTAATAGAGTAGCGTTTGTCGATACTTTCCTGTAATCCTGAATTCGTGAAATTTGTTCTTAAGTTGTTTCTTAAATTGTCTAAGGAATTAGAATTAGTAAAACCCTGAAGCATTATAGCAGATGGGGAAGCAGTGACGCCTTGAAAATTAATTACTATATCCTGTATTCCAACAAGACTTTTTTCGATAATTGCAATATAATCGGGAGTCGAAATTGTTGCCAAATCAAATCCATCATAACAAGAAATAATTGATAGTACGGTGATATGAATATCCGAACTGGGATAATAATATTGATCCGGATCGATTTGCTTTAGTTCGTCTAAAAAGTCCTGTATGTTTTTTTTGGTTTGACTATCTGGTCGAATTAATAAAGTAATGCCAAATCTATGGTCTGAAAGCGAATCGATTTGATTGTCAATTTGATAGGTGTTCGTCACAATCTTTTCAATAGATTCGTTGTATAGCGCAGTATAATGCTGTTTTAAATCCATTTGTTAGCTTGTTTTTATGTTATCATGTCCCAAAGCAAGTCAAAAGTGTTATTGATAACGGTGTCTTGTTCGGGTTTTGAAAAGTCTTTAGCAACTAAATATTGATTGACGCTGAAAGTGTGTCCGCAGATGAGTGTAAAAATGAGTTCAACATTCATCAGCTTTATGATTTTGTCCTTTACTCCATTTTCTAAAATAACCATAATTGGTTTAATGTATTTCTGAGTTTCTTCTTCTGCAATTTGTTTTAAGTAAGGTGAAGAGTTGAATTGTTCCATGAAACGGAACTCCGTCTTGTGTTTTAATGCCCAATGAAGTGTAGCAGAATAATAAATTTTCAAGATTCCCAGCAACGATTTTTCGTCTTTAATTATCTCCGAAATGTGTTCATTCAGACGGCTTTTGATGTCAATATATAAGGCTTTGACTAATTCGTCTTTTGTTGGGAAAAAGTAAAACAAGGTGCCGCTGGCAATGCCTGCTTCTTTTGCAATTTTACTAGTGGGTGTATCGTGAAAGCCAAACTCAACAAATAGTTTGAGCGCCGCCGCCAGTAATTTTTCTCTCTTGTCCATTATTCAGATTTTATTTTTAGCAAGGGTAAATCGCAATATTCACTACTAATTGATAGGGTTATTTTACACCTTTCCACCATTGAGAAAATTGTTGTGTGGTATCTTTTAAGTTTACCTTTTCACCAATCATTGGTGTGATGAGGTTTAGGTTTTCTTGTTTGTTATTTTCGGTTATCAATTCCAGAGGTTCATACCAAGGATGATTTCCGAGCGCAAATTTTGAAGAATGGACGGGGAAAATTCGTTTGGCATTTAAGTCTTTTGCTGCTTGCAAAATTTCATCTGGCATCAGGTGAATGTATTTCCAACTCTTATCGTACTGACCGTTTTCTAAAATGGCTAAATCAAATTCACCAAACGTTTCCCCTATTTCGGCAAAGTGTTTATCATACCCACTGTCGCCGCCAAGAAAAATTTGCATGGTTGGTGTTTGTAAAACATACGAGGTCCAAAGCGCCTTGTTTCTAGTTAGTCCACGACCTGAAAAATGTCTTGAAGGAACTGTATGTGCCGTAAAACCTTCGTCCAAAACTATTTTCTCGTTCCAGTCTTTTTCAATGATTTTAGTGGTGTCAAAACCCCAATATTCAAAGTGTTCGCCGGTACCAAGACCGCAGATTATTTTTTTGATTTTAGGTTTTAGTTTTAAAATGGTTTTATAATCCAAATGATCCCAATGGTCGTGCGAAATAAAAAGGTAATCAATTTCGGGAATATCATCCGTTGTATAACGATCCGTTCCTTTGAAAGCTTTTGTTGAAAATGAAAATGGAGAAGCAAGACCACTTAAAACGGGATCAACTAAAATTCGTTTTCCATCAATTTGAATGTAGTAGGAGGAATGCCCAAACCAAACCAAAATATTTTCGTTCAGGTCTACATTCAAAAGGTCTGTTTTTTTGGTTGGAATTTCGTCAACTGGTGTAACGTTCTTATGTTGCCCAAAAAAGAACTCTTTACTAACGGTATAATAGCTTGCCCCTTCCGTCAGGTCAGGCGTGATGCTTTGGTTTTGAAAAGAACCGTTTTTATAATTCGGAGATTGTTTAATTCTTTCCAATCTTTTGCCTGAAGGCAGTTTACCAAATTTTACTTGTTTTAAATAGGATAATGCACTCATTATTAGTAAGATAATTAAATAAATTGAAATAAAGATACCTTATGTTACTGACTAATCAGTCAGTAAATGTAAATCTATTTTTTCAACTGGCAATAGTTTTTCAAAAAAAACATTTTATTGGATTTTTTTTCATTTCGAGTGTAAAATATAAATGCTTTCATAGGCTGCTCCCAAAAAGTTAGACGAATTTACAAATAATTTTGGAGTTGGTTGAAATCAGAAATTTTAGGGTTTTTAAAGTAATTGGCATATAAATTTAATTTGTCATAAAGGATTGCGTC
Organism: Flavobacterium esculini; assembly: GCF_048284325.1. Classification (NCBI taxonomy): domain Bacteria; kingdom Pseudomonadati; phylum Bacteroidota; class Flavobacteriia; order Flavobacteriales; family Flavobacteriaceae; genus Flavobacterium; species Flavobacterium esculini. Next base: position 51,663 of record NZ_JBLVPI010000014.1, read on the forward strand.
AATTCCCAGTTCTTCGGCAGCAGCGATTTCCGATTCCGGATCATCGCCAATCACTACTACTTCAGAGGTATCATAATTGTAGTAATGTAAGATATTTTTAAAAACATTTTTCTTAGTATCATTGGTCATTACTGTATCTACAATATATATTCCTTTGAAATTTTTTTCTATCCCAAGTTGTTTCACCTTACTGTTTTGTAATTTGGGAAAACCGGAAGTAACCAAAAATTTATCGCACTGGATTTTAGTAACTTCATTGTAATCTGGAAATGGTTCAATCGTTTCATTATAAGTGAGCTCACTCAATAGTTGTAATGCATCTTTGTATAGTGATTGGGTCATTTTATATTGCTTGGCAACCACAGAAAAGGGTTTTCGGTTAATATCTTTTTTTAGGTTTTCCAAATCTCCTTCAAACTCGATTAGATTGATTTCCAGGAGATAATAAAGGTCTGCAAATAGTTTGTCACCAATGGATGGTGTTGAAAATATTGTATTATCTAAATCTAAAATTATCGCTTTTTTCATCTTTTCATTTTTTTTATTAAAAAACATGTGGCGATGGTTTCACCGCCACAATTGTAGTTACCATTTTTCAATTCCAAGAAGTTTTTTACCTAAATCGGAAAGCTCAGCAACAGGCTGTTTACTTTCACGGTTCAAAGGGTCTCCAGGAAAAGCATATCCTTCAGGTACATGTTTGTTTTTCCAGGCATCGATTCTCCATTGAAGCATTTCCTCATTATCTTCATCTGCAGGAATCATAGCAATATACTGCGCCATTCGGACTTTATCTTTGCTATTATTTGGTCTGATGCCGTGCGGTTGTGAGCTGTTAAAAATCAAAAGATCTCCTGCGTCCATTTTAACTTTTACCAATTCAAAACCAGTAGTGTCAGGTTTGAAATGATCACGGTCTTCAGGTTGTGTAAGTTTCCAGGTATCGTAGGTTCTGAACAGTTCAGGGATGCATTGAAAACCACCCATATTTTCGTCATTTTGGTCCGCTAATGCCAATACACCCTGAACATTTTGAGGCTTCGTTTCAGGATCATAATCCCAATGAATAAAACCTTTGTATTCATGCCCTGGACGAATTGGGAAGTTAAGGTTTGCACGGTCGATAGTAACCCACAGTTTTTCAGTTCCCCAAATATCGGCAAAAGCTTGGTGCACTTTTGGAAATTGACGGTTATCCCATAAATGCTGATGGTTGTATATTTCCACCATTCCGGTGTTGTTCAGTTCCGACATTTTCATCGAAAGTGTTGGCTTGTACCATGTTTCAGGATCATTTTGTTTTTTATCTTCATATTCCCATAAATAATTAGCCAATACCTCTGCCTGTTCTCTTGGAACTGCATTTTTTACGACTACATACCCGTTGTGAATCCAAAAAGCCCATTCCTCTTCGGTCAATACGCGCAACTTTTCCCCATTGCTACAGTCGCTTAATTTCACTTTACTGCTAGTTGCTACTGACGGATTTCCGGGAATTTCTTTATGTCCCTTATTTAATCCGTTGTTGGTTGTCATTGTCTTCATTTTTTTGATTCTTTAAAATTGATATAGCAAAGTTCAGGTTAATAGTGGTAGTTGGTGAATTCTAAAATGATGTATATATGCTCTGTGTTGACTATTTTGCTTAATTTTGTGTTTGATAACGGATAAAATGAAGCTATAATGAAAATAAAGAAAGAAGAAATCACGATACAGCCCGGAAAATCATTCCGCATTTTTACCCCTAGTTTGCGTAATTATTTTTTTTGGCATTACCATCCGGAATTCGAATTAGTCTATGTAGAAGCGATTGCAGGAATTCGCCATGTTGGTAAAAACATTTCAAGTTTTGTAGAAAGCGATCTTGTGTTAATTGGCTCCAATGTTCCCCACTTAAATTTTGATTATGGATTGCAAACGGAGTATAAACAAATTGTAGTACAGTTTAAGGAAGATTTTTTCCCCAATACAATTGTGTCCACTGCTGAGTTCGCCGATATTCGTGCGCTCTTTGATAAAGCTTATTTGGGTTTGTCTTTTTATGGCAAAACAAAAGAACAAGTTGTCATCAAGCTAAAAGAAATACAGCATAAGAATAATTTCAATTCTTTACTGGAGCTTTTTGAAATATTAAACATAATGGCTACCTCATCTGAAGTGAATCAATTGAATACGGAGGATACGAGAATTAAGCTGTTTATGAATGACAAAATCAGAATGGGAACCATATATGATTATATTCAGGAGAACTACGACAAAAAGCCTGATGTGAATGCTATTGCATCGAATGTACATTTGAGTACCGCTGCTTTTTGTCGTTATTTTAAAAAGCAGACGAATATGACATTCACTGAATTCGTAAATCAATACCGAATTACACAAGCGAAAACACTACTGCTAAAACACCATAATGTTTCAGAAGTTGTATATGCTGTTGGGTTTGAAAGCATGTCTTATTTTAATAAACTTTTTAAATCATTGGTAGGAGAAACGCCTTCCTCCTTCAAAAAAAGAGTGTTCGCTCAAGTAAATTCGGATAATTAATTTACTGTGTGTCTCTCTCGTGCCGAAAAATCAAATCTTTTTCATTTAAGAAATTGAAATGTTGGTTTGCCCCAATACATGACAGTTAGCTATTTTAAGTAACTAATTTGTTATGGGCCTGAGCGACACCCTCATACTTAATGTTGAAGCAGAGGGCTTTACGATTTTTAATGATTTAGGTTTTTGAAATTTCTTCCAATACTTTTTTCCCGTTTTCATTGTTTGGATCCAGTTCTATGGATTTTTTATAATTTAGAATAGCAAGCTTTTTATCTCCGTTTTTCAAATAGGCTTCTCCCAAACTATCATAGGTATTCCCTGATTTTGGAAATGCTTCTACATTTAGTTTGAAAACTTCTATAGCTTCTTTTACTTTTCCGGTTTGTAATAATTGATATCCTGCGCTATTCATTTCATTTTCATTGATAGCATAGCTATTTGAATTTTTATTTTCTTTAAAATATGTTAATCCAGACACAATTCCTTTTTCCAGAATAACGTCTACGAAAGCAGTAGCCAATGATTTTTTAGGTAAACTGTACGGTTTATTATAAAGGATATTTCTAATCGCTTTATTCATCTCATTTAGATTTGTACCGCCTGTATTATTTAATAAAACCACCAGATTTTTGTCAGACGGAATACGGGAAAGCAACGTGTTGAATCCATTTATTCCACCGCCATGCTCAATAACCATAATGCTTTCATTTTTTTCTCCATTGAAAGCCTTATTGATGAACCATCCGTAACCATAATGTCCTGGCCCTGCAGGGATATAGGAATTAAATAAGAGCTCTTTATTTTTTTTCGAAAGTAACTGTTCTGTGTAAAGCGCTTGATCCCATAGATATAAATCATCTACAGTGGAATACAAAGAACCCGCAGCGTAGGGTATAGATAAATCAAGATAACTGGCATTGCTGTAGTTTTTATCGTTTTTCTCATAACCTGAAGCTCTGTTTTTCAGAATCGTTTCATGGTGATCGAATCCAGTATTATTCATTTTGATTGGCGTAAGAATATTGTCTTGTAAACATTGCTCATAGGTTTTACCGGAGGCTTTCTCTATGATGTAACCCAATAAAAAATAACCGGAATTGCTGTATGCAAATTTTTCGCCTGGTGTAAACTCGAGCGGTAGGTCAGCAAATTTTTTTACAAATGCTTCCGGGCTGTACGGATTGATACTTAAATCTTTCACGAAATTTGGAAACGAAGTATAATTAGGGATTCCAGATGTATGCGTCAGTAAATGATGAATAGTGATTTTATCGCCCGAAACTTTAGGATAATCAGGTAGATACGTTGCAATAGGAGCGTCCAACTTTAATTTTCCTTGCTCGACTAATTGAAGTATCAGCATGGAAGTAAACTGTTTGGTAACGGAGCCCAAGCGGTGTTTGGTATCCGGTTGATTTGGAATATTCCATTCCATGTTTGCCATTCCGAAACCTTTTTTATAAATAACTTTCCCTGCATCAGCGACAAGGATAGAACCGTTAAACTGCCCGTATTCCGAATATAGATTCATTAATTTATCGATTTGTTCTGTTTTGGTTTGCCCAAAGGAAACCGGTATTGTAATTAGCTGGATGAATAGACCAATTAGGATTGTCTTTACTGCAAAATGCTTGGAACGTTGTTTCATGATGATTGTTGGTTTTAGTGATTGATGTTTTTTTTGTTCTTTTTGTCTGTTGTTGCAAATTTTGTTTGTCCGTCACAGGCTAGTGTTTATATTCCGAATAATTAATAAATGTTTTTCCATCGTAAAGATAGAGTCCAGTTTCTCTCGTACCCACCCAAAGATTTCCAGTTTTATCTTCCAAAATTGCCCAAATCCCCTGATTGATTAGTCCATCTTTTATTGTAAAACAAGTGAAAGATTTTCCATCGTAACGGCAAATGCCACCACCGCCACCAAACCAAATATTTTCGTTTTTGTCTTCTATAATTCGCATAACCGAATCACTTAGCAAGCCATTGCTTTTTGCAAAACTTGTAAATGATTTTCCATCATAACGGTAAGCACCGCTCCAATTGCTAAACCAAATATTTCCGTTCTTGTCTTGCAATGCGGGCCAAGCCCAATTGTCGCCATTTGGTTTAAGATTGGTTATAGATTTTCCATCGTAACGAAACACACCCTTATTACCCCGTCCTCCAAACCAAATGTTACCAGCTTTATCTTCTAAAATATATTCCACGTTATTGTTACTGCTCATATAGCCAACTCCATCCTCATTAATTATAAACGGAGTAAAGGATTTGCCATCGTAGATGTAAACACCATCAATTGTTGCGAACCATAGTTTTCCGCTTTTGTCCTGCATGATACTGAATACCTCCTGCGTTTTTTTAAACTTGTTGGGAGGTAGGTTTTTTCGTAAAGGAATCTGGATTTTAGCAAATGTTTTACCATCGTAAAGACAAACTCCCGCTGGAGTACCTATCCAAATTTTACCATCTTTATCTTCTAAAATGGCATTAATATTATTACTGTTTAGTCCATCGGTCAGTAAAAATCGGGTAAAGGTTTTTCCGTCATATTTGTAAAGACCATTTTCTGTGGTGCCAAACCAAAGGTTACCGGCTTTGTCCTGCAGCGCAGATTGTACATTGCCATATTTAGGCGAGCCTATGGTTTTTATAAGTTTGGGATGTGCAACAGATAGTATGTTTGATTCATTTCCCTTTTCTTTTGGTACGTCTTTTTTAGCGGGTCCGTTACAGGCAGTCCCAACAATTAGTATTGTCAGAAAAGCAAAAACTCGCCTTTGTGATAAATATTTTTTCATTGTTCAAATTGGTATTGCCGTTTTTTATCTATTTGTTGGTTTGGGTGTCGATGTGTAATGGTTGCTAAACTGCTGTTATGCCTTCGTGCTTTTATTTTTTTATCATTTTTTTATAATGTGCTTCATAACCTGCAATCTTGAAAAGTTGAGAAAAAGCATCTTTAAAGTCTTGATAGTTAAATTCTTTATAGTCAAAAATATTTTGTCCTAATGAATGTGATTCTCTGTTTATGTATCTGTAAAATGCCTGAAACCTATTATTGTTCAAAGGTTCTTGAAGGAAAAAGTTATTTAAGTCTTTCTTTTCGACAAAATTAAAGAAATATTCAATTATGTTTCTCATGCAGTTAGCTATCAATGCTGGATGTTGCGATTCATCTTTTATTATAAACCAATATGCTTGATAATCATTTTGAATCTCTTCGTAACTCATTGAAGAAAAGGAACTGCCATTTTCGTTTTTTGAAAGACGAAAAAGATTTTGTGTTTCTTTTCTTTCATCATGTTTTGTTTCGGTAATCTCATAAAAAAAATACAAACTGTGTGTTAAGATGAAAACCTGTTCATATTTATATTTCCACTCTACAATTTTCTCTCCCGTTTCTTTATCTTTTTTATTTTCCTTTTTTCCGAAAAATTCATTTTTGATAAGTCTTCCAATATTAAAAACGTAAATGTGAGATAAACTTGAAATTGGGTCGTCAATTACGATGATTTTCTTTTTCCCAGTTTCTGTTGCTTCTTTCTTTCCTCTACATAACTCTATAAAGTAAAGGAAGCTAATAATCATTTTTTCTCCTTCACTTAATGAACGAAAAACTTTGTCTTCATTTTCTCCACGTACTATTTTATAGTGGTTTTCAGAATGTTTTTTGATTTCAAAATCTGTAATACCTAAATCAATCAAACCACTTTTTATATTAGCAACAGCTTCTTCGATATTTATAGTTTGTTTTTGCTGTTCAGCAATAATTGCGTTTTGAGCAATAATTTTTGTTGAAATTTCTTTTAACGAAACTACTAAAGAATCTGTTTTACTTTTTGAGGTCAATTTTTCTGTAGCAATAGAACTAATTTTATGGTCATAATCCCAACGCATTATTTCCCAAAAAGTTTTTTTAATAGTTTTTTTTACTGTTTCTTTTTGGTCAATATTATTATTGTGTTCAGCAATAAGCAAGTTGATTTTTGTAATAATATCGTTTAGTTCCTGCAATGATTCAGAGGAATTATTAAGAGTAATAGAAACGCTTGGCGTTTTTATTTTATCTTCAATAAGTTTTTTATTGTCTTCAACAACTTTTAAAAACGCATTGTATTTAATTTCAAAGTCCTTTTTGTAATTTTCAAACTTGGGATTTGCTTCAAAATTTGATTTACTTGGGATTTCTTGAATAGATTTTGAATATTCCTCTAAAAAAGATTTCAATGAATTTACGTCTGTTTCGTATGCTACATCAAAATAATTTTTTATGCTTTCAATTAGTTCATTTGAAATAGTTCTTTGTTGGCAAAAAGGGCAGATTGTATTTTCTTGAGTTTGTATTTCTGGTAAAAAAAGTAAACCTGTTTTTACCCAATCTGAATTACCAAGTACTTTGATTAATCGTGAAACAGAACTATTTTCATTACCTACAATTTGGTCGTTAAACAAACTTTCGTTTTCTACCCCTTGTGATGAAAAAGTAATTTGTGATAAAATAGCAAATTTTTGAGCGTTGTCGCCTGAAATTGATTGTAAATCACTTTTTAAATCGTCTATATTTTTTGTGGGTTTTACAGTTGGTTTGCTTAAACCAATAATTTGATTGAATAAACTATCTTTTGAACCTTTGTATCCTTCTAAACAAAATTCGAGAACTCTGTCGCCTCCACTATAATCTGTCTTAATTTTCCAAACAGAATCTTTTGCAGTATTTTCTTTTTGGTTAATTGACGACTTTTCAGTTTCAAGTTCTTTACTTTTCGCTTCTTCTTCAATTTTTAGCGTTGAAATTTCCTTTAATGCATTGGTAATGTTCGTTTCTGCAACTTTATTTTCTTTTGAAAGTGTAAAAATTCCTTTTAGATTTTCAGGTTCAAAAAAGTTTTCTAAAATAAATTTTTGATTGTAAACAAGTATTTCGTGGCTTTCGTCTAATCCTTCAATTGAACAATTTTTATATTTTTCGTCAGAGCTTTGATGTAAATAATTTGATAAGGTGCTTTTCCCTGTACCGTTTAAACCATAAATAAGATTTACATTTTTATCGGTTTCCAAAGCTGTAGAACTTTTGTAACTGGCTACATTATTTAGGTTTAATTTTGTAATCATTTCAAATTTGTATTTCGTTTAGCGGTGTCGTTTTTTAGCATGAGGCATAACTTGCATATAATAGCTACAAACTAGCTCATATCCATCCAAAATCAGGTTACTTTGCGCTACAAATAGTATTCTATATGTTCTGCTAATGTAGTTTATTTATTACGAATTATTGGTATTGAAATTGGTAAAGTAATCGAATAGAAACAAATGAAGTTAGGAATCAGATTTCCTAGCCCCGATAGTAGCGGCATCCTTTATGTTCTTTCTTTAAGAACATAAAGATACAGCGGAGAGCGGGAAGTAGCTCCATATTCCGACTTCCGCCAGAATGACAAACCCTCTGAAATGTCATCTTGTCAGATTTTTTTACGCCAATTTTAACATAAACTGACAATTTAAGGACGTGTATTGCATTGGCACAAAGATTGACTTATTGACTTCGAGCTATTAAAATGAGTATATAATAAAATTAAATATATTAAAAATGGGTAAAATAATCGGAATTGATTTAGGTACAACAAACTCTTGTGTTTCTGTAATGGAAGGTAATGAAGCAGTAGTTATCCCTAATGCTGAAGGAAAAAGAACAACGCCATCTATCATTGCATTTGTAGAAGGTGGAGAAATTAAAGTAGGAGATCCTGCTAAGAGACAAGCGGTAACTAATCCAACTAAGACTATTGCTTCTATCAAACGTTTTATGGGTCATTCTTTTTCTGAAGTTTCGGCTGAAGCAAAAAGAGTTTCTTACAAAGTAGTAAAAGGGGACAACAATACACCACGTGTTGATATTGATGGTCGTTTATACTCTGCACAAGAATTGTCAGCAATGACACTTCAAAAAATGAAAAAAACTGCTGAAGACTATTTAGGTCAAACAGTTACTGAAGCAGTTATTACTGTTCCTGCTTACTTTAATGATGCACAACGTCAAGCTACGAAAGAAGCTGGAGAAATTGCGGGTCTTAAAGTTATGCGTATTATCAACGAACCTACAGCTGCAGCTTTGGCATATGGTCTTGATAAAAAAGGTAAAGATCAAAAAATTGCTGTTTACGATTTAGGTGGAGGTACATTTGATATTTCTGTTCTTGAATTAGGAGACGGAGTTTTTGAAGTATTGTCTACAAACGGAGATACTCACTTAGGTGGGGATGATTTTGACCACGAAATTATTGACTGGTTAGCTGCTGAATTTTTAACTGAAGAAGGTATTGATTTACGTTTAGATCCAATGTCTTTGCAACGTTTGAAAGAAGCTGCTGAGAAAGCAAAAATTGAATTGTCTTCTTCAACTGAAACTGAAATCAACTTACCTTACGTAACTGCTACAGCTTCAGGACCAAAACACTTAGTTAAAAAATTAACTAGAGCTCAATTTGAAAAATTAACTGATTCATTAGTAAAACGTTCTATGGCACCAGTTGCTAAAGCGTTGAAAGATGCAGGTTTATCTGTTTCTGATATTGACGAAGTTATTCTTGTAGGAGGTTCTACTCGTATGCCAAGAATTGCTGACGAAGTGGAGAAATTCTTTGGTAAAAAAGCGTCTAAAGGAGTTAATCCTGATGAGGTTGTTGCTATTGGAGCAGCTATTCAAGGTGGAGTTCTTTCTGGAGATGTAAAAGATGTATTGTTACTTGATGTTACACCTTTATCTTTAGGTATCGAAACTATGGGTGGTGTTATGACAACTCTTATTGAGTCTAATACAACTATTCCAACTAAAAAATCTCAAGTTTTCTCTACAGCTGCAGATTCTCAACCAACAGTTGAAATCCACGTTTTACAAGGAGCTAGAGCAATGGCTGCGGATAACAAAACTATCGGTCGTTTCCATTTAGATGGTATTCCACCAGCACCAAGAGGTGTTCCACAAATTGAAGTAACTTTTGATATTGATGCTAATGGTATCATCAAAGTTTCGGCAACTGACAAAGGAACAGGTAAATCTCATGATATTCGTATCGAAGCTTCTTCTGGTTTAACTGCTGAAGAAATCGAAAGAATGAAAAAAGATGCAGAAGCTAATGCTGATGCTGACAAAATTGCAAGAGAAAGAGCTGAAAAATTGAACGAAGCTGACGGAATGATCTTCCAAACTGAAACTCAATTGAAAGAATTAGGTTCTAAATTATCTGATGAAAACAAAGTTGCTGTAGAATATGCATTAACTGAATTGAGAATGGCTCACCAATCTCAAGACATTCCTGCAATTCAAACGGCTCTTGACAACATCAATGCTGCTTGGAAAAAAGCAACTGAAGCGATGTATGCTCAAGGAGAACAAGGTCAAGGTGAAGCACAGCCTCAAGGGGATGCTGCTCAAGGAGACAATGTTGAAGACGTTGAATTCGAAGAAGTAAAATAATAATTTCCTGTACTGTAGAGACGCGATTTATCGCGTCTTTGCAATGGTATAAAGAAAACCGTTCGCCTTTGGTGAACGGTTTTCTTATTTGGTAAAATGACATAAAGACGCACTGCAGTGCGTCTTTACAATCATAAAATAAAAACCCTGCAACATAGTACGTTGCAGGGTTTTTTGATAAAAATGTTGCTGTACCAGCATTAATTATTTCAAGCTCCCAACCATGTCTTCCGGTTTAACCCAAGCATCAAAATCCTCTGAAGTTACATAACCCAAACCAACGGCTTCCTCTTTTAAAGTAGTTCCATTTTTATGTGCGGTCTGAGCAATTTCAGCAGATTTGTAATATCCAATTTTAGTATTTAAAGCGGTAACCAACATCAATGAATTGTCAACCAATTCTTGGATTCGTTTGTAGTTTGGTTCGATACCTTGTGCGCAATGCTCGTCAAAAGACATACAAGCATCACCTAATAATCTAGCTGATTGCAAGAAGTTTGTAGCCATCAATGGTTTGAAAACATTCAATTCATAATGACCTTGCATTCCTCCAACAGCAATAGCTACATCATTCCCCATAACTTGTGCGCAAACCATAGTTAATGCTTCACATTGTGTTGGGTTTACTTTTCCTGGCATGATAGAAGAACCTGGTTCGTTTTCCGGAATAATGATTTCTCCAATTCCTGAACGTGGTCCAGAAGCTAGCATACGGACGTCATTGGCAATTTTATTCAATGAAACCGCTAGTTGTTTCAATGCACCGTGTGATTCTACGATGGCATCATGTGCTGCTAAAGCTTCAAATTTGTTTTCGGCAGTTACGAATGGATGACCCGTAAATTCAGCGATATATTCGGCTACTTTTACATCGTATCCTTCTGGCGTGTTTAATCCGGTTCCCACAGCTGTTCCTCCTAAAGCCACTTCTGATAAGTGTGCCAAAGTATTTTTAACTGCTTTTAAACCGTAGTTCAATTGCGCTACATAACCTGAAATTTCTTGTCCTAATGTCAATGGCGTAGCATCCATTAAATGCGTGCGACCTATTTTAACCACAGTATTAAATTCAACTGCTTTGGCATGAAGGGTGTCTCTTAGTTTTTCAACACCAGGAATGGTGATTTCTACTACCGCTTTGTACGCTGCAATATGCATTCCAGTAGGGAATGTATCATTCGAAGATTGTGATTTGTTTACATCATCATTAGCTTTGATGAATTGCTCGCCTTCGCCAATGTTGAATCCTTTTAGAACTTGTGCACGATTTGCAACCACTTCATTTACGTTCATGTTACTTTGCGTACCTGAACCCGTTTGCCAAATTACCAATGGAAATTCGTCATCTAGTTTTCCGGCTAGGATTTCATCACAAACGGCTGCAATTGCATCGCGTTTTTCGACTGGTAAAACGCCTAAATCGCAATTAGCGTAAGCCGCTGCTTTTTTTAAGAAAGCAAAACCTTCAATAATTTCTTTTGGCATGGAAGCCGATGGACCTATTTTGAAGTTGTTTCGGGAACGTTCTGTTTGTGCGCCCCAATATTTGTCTGCAGGAACCTGCACTTCACCCATCGTGTCTTTTTCTATTCTAAATTTCATTGTGTTGTTATTTATAAGTATTAAGTAGTTTAGTAGATTTTTAGCCCCGATAGCAGTAAAAATCCTTTTATGCCGTCCCGAAACTTCGGGACGGCATAAAAGATTGCAACGGATAGCGGGATCAGCTCCAAATTCTGAGCCCAAAAATACGGATAATTCCCTTTTTATAAAAATTGATTGGTAGTTTTTGTTACTTTTTATTGGTAAGAAAAGGAATTAAACTTACATTTGTGGCTACATTCAAAAATTCCGGAAAACATGTTTGAATTTTCACAGTACTTAGGCTTTTTACTTTTCTTAACCGTTCTTACAATAGGATTTTGGTTAATGTTTTTTCTTGTTGGTTTCGTATCCTATTGGGTAGGAGGAGCGACTTGGGAAGCATATAAAGAGAAAAGAGCAAAAAAGAAGCAAGAACAATCAGTATAATCTAATTGTTTTATAAAAAAAGGACCCGTGAAAACGAGTCCTTTTTTTTTGTGGTAAAAGATACTTCCGGAGCTATTTTATAAGGAAGAGCATTAATTGTAATAGATTTATTCTTAAATAAAAAAGGACCCGTTTTCACGAGTCCCTATTATTTTATCCTTGAAAATCGCCTCCATCGCCATTTTCATTTTGATTTTTCTTAGGTTTTTCTTTTTCATTTTTAGGTTTGTTGAAACGATACGTAAATGATACGTTAAACTGTCTTACTCTCCACTGCATTTCAGAATAAGAATTCAGCACGCCTGGAAGATTTGTTTCCATAATTCTTTTTCGGGAATTGAATACATCACTTACATTAAAAGAAAGGGTTCCTTTGTCTTTCATCACATCTTTGCTGAATGCTAAGTTGGCACTAAAATTACCTAGACTTCTACCTTGTGCGTTGTCTTGTGGGCCATTATAGGTTGCATTAGTTTGCCAGTCAATTTTGTAGGGTAAATTAACTTTTGATGTTATACGAGCGAACCAGGAAGTTGTTGTATTGTCAAAATTTTGTATAACTTCTTTATCATTAAAATCAATATATTTAAAATCACCTTGTGTTTGGTTTCTGAAGAAATTGAAGTTCCCGTTTAATTTCCACCATTTGTATGGAGAATAATTTAAGGTAAATTCAAATCCAGTTCTATACTCTGTAGCCAAGTTTATTGGGGAACTGAAAATAACTGGTGTTCCATTTACAAAATCGCCAGACTCTCTTCTTGCAAATTGGAATGCACCGCTGGTTTTGTTCACGTATAATGAAGTGTTGAAGGTTAATTTATCCCAACGTTTGAGATATCCTAAATCAATAGCATCACTGAATGCCGGATCTAAATCAGGATTTCCCATAAAAATATTGATGTTACTGGATAAATTGCTGAATGGATTGATCATTCTCCCTCTAGGTCTTTGAATTCTTCGGCTATAGCTTATGGAAGCACTACTTTTCTCTGAAAGTTCATAAGTCAAGAAAGCACTAGGGAAGAAGTTATTGTATTTTTTAGTGTTGAAATCATTCGTTGCCAATTGGTTGATTTCTATATTTGAATCTTCAAAACGCAATCCTAAAAGGGCTGAAAATTTATTTACTTTCATACCATATTGCGTGTAAATGGCATTCACTTTTTCTTTGTATTCTAATGTATTGGTGAAGTTTGGGTCAATCACTCCATCATTTTGCACTTGGTAATCAGTGACTAATTTAGAGAAATCACCGCGATATCCTGCCTCAAATTGACTTCCTTTTCCCAAAGGTAAAACATAATCTGCTTGAAGTAAATTTCTGTTTTGAGTTTGATTGTTTATCGTTTTATCAAATAAAACTGCACTTGAATTTGTGGATGTGTCAGTAATTAAAGCGTTATTTTTATCGTCGTTAGAGGAAAACGAACCGTCAACAGTTAATTTATGGCCGTCTTTTTTAAAGTTTTTGATAAAATTTGTTGCAAACTCTACATTTTCACTTTTACTGTCTTCTTTGTTGATACGAGTTCGAGTATAGTCGTAAACACGGTTAGCATTATAGTTTTTTTGGAAAACATTATCCGTGTTATCACCATTATTTTTTCTGTAATTAAAAGTATTAGTCCACGAAGTAGATTGGTCTATATACAATTCGATACCAAAATTCCCATTATAACCTTTGCTGAATCTATCGTTATCTCTATTTTCATCCACATAATTTCGAATCGAATTATCGGAATTTAAATATTCAGTATTTGTAATCATATTTCCAGGGCTACTTCTGTAATTATAACCTTGATTGGTAAAAAGATTAAAATTCTTTGATTTAAAATTTAAAGTACCGCTCAAGCCATAATTTTCAGGATAACCTGTAGAAGCAATAAAAGTTCCATTTAGTCCCAGATTCTTTCCTTTTTTTAAAATAATATTCAATAAACCACCTCCGCCTTCCGCATCATATCTGGCCGAAGGATTCGTTATAACTTCTACTTTTTCGATAGCATCAGCAGGAATTAATCGCAATGCATCAGCTATATTTATCGCATTTGAGGGTTTTCCATCGATAAGTATTTTTACATTGTCATTACCACGAAGACTTATATTTCCTTCCACATCCACTGAAACTGATGGAATATTGTCAAGAACATCACTAACTGTTCCTCCTTTTACCATTAAATCGCTACCCACATTATAGACTTTTTTGTCTAATTTTATTTCAACAGTCGTTTTTTCAGCTCTTATGACCACTTCATTCAATTGCGCCGCATCTTCATCTAAGGCAGTTGTGCCTAAATTAATATTTTGCTGAATGCTTTTTTCCTTGATTTCAGATAATTTGAAAGAGATAAACTCAATTTTTATATTATAAATGCCAGGATTCACATCAATACTGTATTCTCCTTTTGCATTTGTAATTCCGCCGGCAAGTGCTTTTGGGTTTTTAGCGTTTATGAATGTGATTGTTGCGTATTCTAACGGTTGCTTGCTCACTTTTTCAATTACTTTTCCGCTTACTTTTACTTTTTGTACAGGGCTAGATTCCTGAGCAAAATTTATTAGGCTTGTAAATAAGAATGCAAGCGCTAAAAGGGTTTTTAACTTTTTGGGCATTTTTGTAGTTTTAGTTTTTCTTTTTAGATTGTAGAAAACAGCTTTGGTTTAATTTGTAAATCATAAAAAAGTGTTAATTTAATTATAGTAAATCAGTCACAAGATCTAGATCTCTACCTATTATTGCTTTGTTTCCTTTGATGACAATAGGTCTTTCAATCAGAATTGGATTAGAAACCATTGCTTCAATGATTTCGTCATTCGTCATTGGTTTATTTTTGAAATTTTCTATCCAAATTTTCTCCTTTTGGCGCACTAATGCAAGAGGTTCAAAATTTAATTTTTGAATAAGACTTTTTAATTCATCAAATGTTGGAATGTTGTCAAGATAATTAATGATTTCAAATTCTTTTTCGGATTTTTTTATAAAAGTGAGGCAGTTTCTTGATTTTCCGCAACGCGGATTGTGGTATATTTGTATCATCTGTTTTTTAAGTAAATTGAGAATTAAAATTTTATTGTTAGAGTGACAAAAGTAAAATTTGTTACTCTAATTTTAATACTATATAAAAATAAAAAATCTATGTTTATAGAACTAGGAATAAAGTCTGAGAATAAGTTTTGGAAGTATATTTTAGGATCAGTAATAATTATTTGTGCTTCTTTTTTAGGTCAGGCACCTTTACTAATTGCGTTGTTTTATGAAACACTTGTAAAAGGGAAACCATATCCTACTACCAATAATGATATTATGCGTTTTTTTGAACCAAATTTGACTTTGTTTTTGATATTAATTTCATTTGTTTTTGCAATGCTTGGAATTTTATTTGTTGTCAAATATTTGCACCGTCAAACGATGCTTTCCATAACTACATCAAGAATTAAGGTAGATTGGAACAGGGTATTGTTTTCGTTTTCTATTTGGTCAATTTTCACCATTCTGTCAACAGTATTATTTTATTTTTCGAATCCAAGTGATTTTGTAATTAATTTTAAACCCATTCCATTTGTAATTTTAGTTATTATAGGAACGTTATTAATACCAATTCAAACCAGTACCGAAGAATATATTTTCAGGGGCTATTTGATGCAGGGTTTTGCGAATCTTGCTAAAAATAAATGGTTCCCATTAATTATGACTTCTGTTATTTTTGGAGCCATGCATATTTCAAATCCGGAAGTTTCTAAAATAGGGAACATTGTTTTAGTGTATTACATTGGAACAGGATTATTATTAGGAATCATTACCTTGATGGATGAAGGAATGGAGCTGGCCTTAGGTTTTCATGCTGCCAATAATTTAGTTAGTGCTTTATTAGTGACTTCTGATTGGTCTGCGTTTCAAACCCATTCTATTTTTAAAGATATTTCGGAGCCTTCGGCTGGTGTAGATGTTATATTGCCTGTTGTAATCATTTACCCGATACTTTTATTTATCTTTAATAAAAAATACAATTGGACAAACTGGAAAGAAAAATTAACAGGAAAAATGGAAGAACCAACACCTTATAATCATTTAAAATCAATATAATTACCATGGATAAAATCACTTACAAAAACGTGAATAATCATTTTAAGCTAAATGGGTTTCATCTGAATCGAAAAGATTTATGTAGAGTAGCGTACAGTTTTATTAAAGAAGGTGAGGAGCACGAAAAATCTGTTGGGGATTTTATACTCGATTGGTTTGATAAAAAAAGCTACATCGAATTAAATACATCTGGAACTACAGGAAGCCCAAAAATTATTCATATGGATAAACAGGCCATGGTAAATTCGGCTTTGGCAACAGGCGATTTTTTTGATTTACGTCCAGGAGACAAAGCCTTACATTGTTTGCCAACGAAATATATAGCAGGAAAAATGATGTTTGTCAGAGGTTTTATTTTGGGGCTTGACATGGATTTTGTTGCGCCAAGCTCGCATCCGCTGTTGCATAATGAAACTAAATATGATTTTGTTTCGATGGTACCTTTGCAGGCTGAAAATTCATTAACGGAATTAAAAAACGTAAAGAAAATGATTGTTGGGGGCGCTAGAATGAGTAGTCCGCTAGAAAAAAGCCTCTCTAAATTGAGTACTAAAGGGTATGAAACTTATGGCATGACAGAGACAATTACGCATATCGCTGCCAAGAAAATAGGAGAGAAGGCATTCACTGTCTTACCTAACATAAAAATATCTCAGGATGATAGAAATTGTCTGGTTATCAATGCGCCAAAAATCTCAGAAGAAACAATTGTAACGAATGATTTGGTCGAATTGATAAATGAAAATGAATTTGTTTTTTTAGGTCGAATTGATAATGTAATAAATAGCGGAGGAATTAAATTGATTCCCGAACAAATTGAGGAAAAGTTATCGAATAAAATTCTTTCAAGATTTTTTGTGACTGGAATTCAGGATGCTACTTTGGGCGAAAAATTAGCCTTAATTATCGAAGGTGAAAAACAACCTTTGGACGAAACGATTTTTGATGGTTTAGACAAATATGAAAAACCCAAAGAAGTGTTTTATGTTTCAAAATTTATAGAAACCCAAAATGGGAAAATAAAGAGGAAAGAAATTCTGGAACGTATTTAGAATATTCTATCTAGTTACTTGATATAAAAAAGCATCTTGTTTAAAAACGGGATGCTTTTTTAGTTTTTTATTATTGTTGCATTTTAAAATAGTAATCGGCTGAATGTTTCCCGCTTCCATAAAATAAGAAAAAGACGCAAATTCCTAGTATGAGTATTGCTAACGATAAATTTTGCGAATGCATTTCTCCCATAAAATTTACAATAATTGCCCCAATCAGTATTGGTAATTGCGCTATTATTGCCCATCTGGTAAGTAAACCAAAAGCAATCATTATTCCCCCAACCATATGTGCCGGTGCGATGTAATGTATCAGAAACATTCCCCCACCAATTTTGTCGATTGGAGATATTAAATCTTGTAAGTATTGGATGTTTGTTATAAAAGAAATTCCTTTCATAAACAAAAAGATTCCAAGTGCTATTCGTACCAAATCAAGTGATAAATAAGTGTGTGCATTTGCCCACTTATTTAAATTTTTTACGTTGCTCATAATACTATAATTTAAAATAATTAACACTAAGTTACTGATTTTTATAGATATATAAAAATATTTTTTTTTAAATTTAAAGCATTTATTTTTGACTATTATTGAACCGGAATACCGTTTTCTAATAAAAAAGCGGTATTAGCGATAAGAAAACTCAATATATGAAACGGTATTTTACCTTGAGACCAAGACTATTTTCAGCATGACCATGTGCTAAAAATTGAGTGAAATCCATTGATAAACCGAGTTTGTTTTTTTTACTACCAATGATAAAATACCTTCCCATATAGAAAGCTGAAGAAAGTCCAAATTGCTGGGCTCCTCCGCCAAATTCAGATACAAAGCCTAATCCGAATTTTCTGTCTGCATCTGAAAGGGCGTACCCTAATCCGGATTCTATTCCCCAATACCATTTGGGAGTAAAACTATATTGCGTATTAACCTTTATGGAAAAGATACTAAAGTTACTGTATAAGGTCCTTTCTTTTAATGTGCTCTCAGGTGTTAATGTAGGTGTGTTTTTTTTTACAAGCCAGTAATCATAATCGATTTTAACACCCAAGTCCCATTTTGGTGAAACTTTTTTCCATGCCCTTATGTTAATGCCAATTTCAAATTTATGGGAGCGATACATTTGAATGTGTACCGGCAATGATAGATTAATACCGGATTCTAAATAAATTTTTTTGTTTTGTTCAGATGAAATCTCATTTTCAGATGCTGTCTGTGCAGTAACAAACTGTACAAATAGCAGCACCATGCTTAAGAATACAATCGGAATCTTTTTCATTTTTTCTGAGAATTAATTAATTTAAATATTCAGAAATTACTTTATTGCATTGAAAAAAATAAGATAGTAAAGACGATTGGTATTTGTTGTTTAATAAGACAAAACAAAGATACAAATAACTATTAATCAATGATATAAAGATTAATTAAATATTGATTCTAAGTTTTTGTTGAGTGTGTAAAGTATATTATAAATTTGGAAACGATTTTTTAAATGCCTGATTTTATATCATCTAAAATCCAATTCATTTCAGGGCCATTTTCTTTTGTTCGATCTTCAATTGTAGGAATTATTTGCATATCAGGAAATATGCCACGACCTTCTAAAGTTGTTTTGAAATAAGGAGCCATATACATTAATCCAATGCGAATTTGGATGTTAGTATTTGGCAATTTTACACGAGGCATAAAACCAGCAACGGTCCCATTATAGGCTCCACCTGTTTCTTCGCCTACAAAATAGGTTCTTTTGGAACCTTTTAAATTAGAAGAAATAATGCTTGAAGCCGAAAAACTTCCGCCATTGATAAGAACATAAATTTTTCCTTTGAAAGCATTTTTACTCACTTTATGAGGCTTAGTTTGTGTTGCATAGTAATTTTTTCCGTTTAGGTTTTTATGAACAGTGAACAGTAAATAACTATACACTATTGGCGAAAAAATCGTTTTTAAAGCTTTAAAACCAAAAGAACCACCGCTTAGATAGGCTCCTTTAAATAAGCTCGATTTTGAAACGACCTCAGATTTATCCAAAAATACAAAAGTGGAATCTGCTAAAAAGGAATATAAATCGACAATTTCACTTACTCTTCCGCCTCCATTATTTCTAAAATCAATAATAAGCGTTTTTGACTGATGCATTGCAATTTTACTAAAGCTTTCTTTGTAAAAAGTTTTATAATCGCCAATTTTGAAACTTCTAATTTTCATTATGGCTATACTGCTGTCTTTTTCTAAAAAGTGCAGGTTCCGATTATAATTTTTTTCAACGGAATAATAACCATTAACCTTTTTCTTTTTTCTGATTTCTTTCGACTTGGCTTTATCTTTAAGAACCCGCTTTTTTTTGATTTTTTTAGAATGCGTGCCATTTGTATCTTTCTTTTTTCTTTTTATTGTAATGGTTTTTAAGCTATCATTAAATTTGAAATCAAATTTCAGACTATCCTTAATTCCATATTCATTGGTGAATAGTGTAGAAAAACGTTTGCCTGAATAATTGGTTTTGTAAGTGGTATTATAACCGTCAGAACTATAATATTGGTTGTATTCCTGAATTAAATCGCTTGGCTTTGTATTGTTTACAGCAATGACTTCAGTTCCTATTTTTATAGTTTTGTCATATGACTTGTTTTTTACAACATACAATTTTTCATTGAAAAGCTCAAAATCAAATTGTGAAAAAGGGCCCGCTCCTTTTTTAATTAAGACTTTGGTTTCTGCTTTTGTCAATAATTTCGTTGGTGGATAAACCAAAAGATGTCCTTGTCGCACCGCAGCAACCACTGGACTTAATTTTTTGTAAAAATTAAAAGAGGTTATTGGTTTTGTAATTGTTGCTTTTAGACTGTCAAATTTATAATCTAAGGCTTCCTTACTTATATACCAGTATAAATTGGGGTGTAATTCCTGTAATTTTCGATAAGTAAAATCAACATCCGATTTTAACTTCTCTTCCGATATCAAATCATTCAAATGCTTGTTGTGCTTTTTTATGGAAGCACATTGAACAAAAAAGAATACTATAAAGAGGTATAGAGCTGTTTTTTTCATGTTTTTAACTACGTAAGTTTTTCCTGAACACTGACTGCGATCTAAATTTAGAAATTTGCTGTCCGGAATTTAAACCTGAATAACTCCTAAATTAAATTTCTTTTCAATAGGCGAGTGGTTGGCCGCTTCGATACCCATAGAAATCCAGGTTCGGGTGTCTAAAGGATCAATTATGGCATCAGTCCATAATCTGGAGGCAGCATAATAGGGCGAAACTTGTTCGTCATATCGTGCCTTTATTTTATCGAATAATTCTTTTTCTTTAGTTTCATCCACAACTTCCCCTTTTGCTTTAAGCGAAGAAGCTTCAATTTGTGCCAATACTTTGGCTGCTTGCGTTCCACCCATAACGGCTAGTTCCGCACTTGGCCAAGCAAAAATTAATCTTGGATCATAGGCTTTGCCACACATGGCATAATTTCCTGCTCCATAGGAGTTTCCAACAATAACTGTGAATTTTGGAACAACTGAATTGCTTACGGCATTCACCATTTTCGCACCATCTTTAATAATTCCGCCATGTTCTGATTTAGATCCTACCATAAAACCGGTAACATCTTGAACGAATACTAAAGGGATTTTCTTTTGGTTGCAATTAGCGATAAATCGGGTGGCTTTGTCCGCGCTATCGGAATAGATTACGCCTCCAAACTGCATTTCGCCATTCTTTGTTTTTACCACTTTTCGTTGGTTGGCAACAATTCCTACTGCCCAACCGTCAATTCTGGCATAACCGGTTATAATGGTTTGTCCGTAACCATCTTTGTATGCTTCAAATTCGGAATTATCAACTAAACGATTGATGATTTCCATCATGTCATATTGTTCATTACGAGCTTTTGGCAAAATACCATAGATTTCATTTTCGTCAAATGCTGGTTTTTCCGATTTAATTCGGCTATAACCCGCCTTATCGAAATCACCTATTTTATCAACTATATTTTTTATTTTGTCTAATGCGTCTTTATCATCTTTGGCTTTATAATCTGTCACACCTGAAATTTCACAATGTGTGGTTGCTCCGCCCAATGTTTCGTTATCAATGCTTTCGCCAATGGCAGCTTTCACCAAATAACTTCCCGCAAGGAAAATACTTCCCGTTTTTTCGACAATTAAAGCTTCATCGCTCATAATTGGCAAATAGGCCCCACCGGCAACACAACTTCCCATTACAGCAGCGATTTGGGTAATTCCCATGCTGCTCATTTGGGCATTATTTCTAAAAATCCGACCAAAATGTTCTTTATCCGGGAAAATTTCATCTTGCAAAGGCAAATAAACGCCTGCACTATCTACTAAATAAATGATTGGTAGCCGATTTTCCATCGCAATTTCCTGCGCACGTAGGTTTTTCTTTGCGGTAATTGGAAACCAAGCACCCGCTTTTACGGTAGCATCATTGGCCACAACAATACATTGCTTTCCTTTGATATAACCTATTTTAACCACAACACCACCTGAAGGACATCCGCCGTGTTCGGCATACATTCCTTCACCAACAAATGCGCCAATTTCTATGCTTTTAGCTTTGGCGTCAAGCAAATAATCGATGCGTTCCCTAGCGGTCATTTTGCCTTCACCATGTAATTTTTGGATGCGTTTTTCACCACCACCTAATTTAACGACCGTTAATTTTTGTCGCAATGCTGAAAGTAAAAGTTTATTGTGGTCTTCGTTTTTGTTGAAATTCAAATCCATGATGAAAGAATATTAAAAAAATAGTTTGCGCTAAAATACAAAATCCAACGAAATAAATTTTATTATTTTAATTGGTTTAGAAAGAAAATCGAATGTATGTTTGACATTAAAACAAAAAAACAGAAGGTAACTTCTGTTTTTTTATGAATTTAATAAAAAAGTGATAATTTATTTTTTCGAATCATTTACGAGTCTTTTCAAAATTGCCCATTGTTTTAATGCATCACGAGCTTCAACGGCCGGATAGCCTAACATGGTTTTTCCTGCAGGAATATCTCCCGTAACACCAGATCCAGCACCTACAATGGCACCGTCGCCAATAGTGGTGTGGTCTTTTATAGAAGCGCTTCCGCCAATTATAACCCCGTTTCCTAGTGTTACGGAACCAGCCAATCCACTATTTCCGGCCATGATACAAAAACGGCCTAATTTACTGTTGTGGCCAATTTGGACTAAATTATCAATTTTACAACCATCACCTAAAACGGTAGAACTGAATTTCCCTCGGTCAACGCAGGTATTGGCGCCAATTTCAACACTATTTCCTATAATAACATTTCCAATTTGTGGGATTTTAACCAAACCTCTTTCGGGATCCGGTCGAAAACCAAAACCATCTGCTCCAATTGTCGCATTGGGATGTATAATACAATCATTTCCTATGTGACAACGCTCTCTGATTACAGCTCCTGACCAGATTATAGTATTTTTTCCTACGGTACATTCATCCAAAACAGTAACATTAGGATATAGTGTTGTATGGTCACCAAGTACAACTTTAGGGCCTATGTAACAACCTGCGCCAATTCTAACGCCATTACAAATAATCGCTGTTTGGTCGATAACTGCAGTTGGATGAATATCAATGTTAAATAACGGGGTTGGAGGGGCAAAAAGAGCTAAAACTTGCGACATGGCTAAATCCGCATTTTTCACCTTAATAAAAGCTCTGTTTTCTCCTGGCTCTATCGAAATATCCTCGTTTACAACTGCAACACAAGCTTTAGAAGTTGCCCAAAGTTTTTCGTATTTTTTGTTTCCAATAAAAGAAATTTCGGATTCATTAGCTGCTTCAAGTTGTTCAGGAGCAGTGATATTTTGGATCGTACTTCCGACAATAACCCCTTTTAAAATTTCATTTATTTCTTGGATGGAATAGGATTTCATTACGTATTAGATTTGAATTTGGTAATTTTATCAAATAAAGCAATTTAGAGTTAAAATTCCTAATGCTTTATTTATTACCAAGTTTTAAAATTCGTAGAATAAAAAATTGGAGTTAGAACAGTATAATAGTTTTATGATAAATTTGCTACGTTTGTAAGTAAGAATACAATTCGAATTTAGAATGCTAATGTGATTTTCTTGATGGCTATTTAATAATATCCCCAAAATAATGAAACTTTTAAACCCATTTTTGTTTTTGCTTGCAATACTATTTTTTTGTGATACCCTAAAGGCTCAAACAAATACTACTACGATTAAAAATGCATTATTAATTGCAGCGCTTAATAAAAGTAAGTTAGAAAATAGCAAACAATTATTGGTAGTGTACAATTATCAACCGGAAAGTTCTACTGCTTTTTTTGTAGCATTAGAGAAAAAAGATAAGTGGTTGGTGAAATATGGTCCAGTAAAAGTTGGTATTGGTAAAAATGGTTTTGCACCGCCACTTAATAAACGTGAAGGTGATGGAAAATCCCCAACAGGAATATTTAGTTTTGGAAAATTATATACGTATGAAAAACAACTAAACACACTATTGGAAAACCAACAAACAACTGCCGAAGATAAATGGATTGATGATCCTAATTCAGAGGACTACAATACGTATGTGAAAGGTGCTACCAATGCAAAATCGTATGAAAATCTATTATTAAAGACTGATGCTTACAAGTATTGTATGGTTATAGAATATAATATGAACCCAATTATAAAAGGAAAAGGGAGTGCAATATTTTTTCATTTGGCTGTTAAAAAACCTCTTTTTACTGCTGGTTGTGTTGCTATTGATGAAGAAAATATGAAGTTGATGGTAAATTGGTTAGATCCTAAACGAAACCCAACAATTATTATGGGGAATTTTAATGTTTTGAAAAGCGGTTTGTAAATCTTAGAACATTAAACGTCTGAAAATAAGCTATTATAATTAAAAAAAAATCCTCTCAAACATTTCGATAAACGAAAGTGGAGAGGATTTTTATATAAAATTTGGGATTTCTCCTTCTCCCGAAACTTCGGGAGAAATAATAAGTTAGAGACTGAAAGCTGAAAACTATTCCTCTTCTTTCTGTCCCATCATCATTAAATAGGCTTTCAAGAATTCATCAATTTCTCCATTCATAACGCCGTCAACATTGCTGGTTTCGTGACCTGTTCGAACGTCTTTTACTAGTTTATAGGGCTGCATCACATAATTCCTGATTTGTGAACCCCATTCTATTTTCATTTTACCAGCTTCGATATCAGCGCGTTGTGCCTGTTTCTTTTTTAGCTCAATTTCGTATAATTGAGACCGTAACATTTGCATCGCACGTTGTCTGTTATCTTGTTGGGAACGTGTTTCGGAACATTGTATTTGAATTCCCGTTGGTTTGTGAAATAATTGTACTTTGGTTTCGACCTTATTTACATTTTGTCCACCTGCGCCACTGGATCTTGAAGTTGTAATTTCAATATCAGCCGGATTAATATCAATTTCGATACTGTCATCTACAAGCGGATAAACATAAACGGAAGCAAATGAGGTGTGACGCTTAGCATTACTGTCAAAAGGCGAAATTCGAACCAATCGGTGTACGCCGTTTTCTCCTTTTAAATAGCCAAAAGAATAATCGCCTTCAAATTCGAGTGTTACGGTTTTTATACCCGCAGATTCTCCTTTTTGGAAATTCAGTTCTTTTATTTTGTATCCATATTTTTCGCCCCACATCATGTACATGCGCATGAGCATTTCGGCCCAATCGCAACTTTCGGTTCCACCGGCACCAGCAGTTATCTGCACAACAGCACTCAAAGTATCGCCTTCGTCCGAAAGCATGTTTTTGAATTCTATTGCTTCTATATGATTGGCAGTAGTCGAGTATTGCTCGTCTAATTCTTCGGCCGTAAGTTCTCCTTCTTTATAAAAATCATAGGCGAGTTGCAACTCATCAGTCATTTCGACTGCTTTGTTGTAATCTTCAATCCACTTTTTCTTGTTTCTAAGGTTTTTTACAATGACTTCAGCTTCTTTTGCATTGTTCCAAAAGTCGGGAGCAAAAGTTTTTTCTTCTTCGTTTGAAATTTCAATTAGTTTGGCATCAACGTCAAAGATACCTCCTCAACGCACCAAGGCGCTCTACAATACCCTTTATTTGTTCGG
Organism: Flavobacterium esculini; assembly: GCF_048284325.1. Taxonomy (NCBI): domain Bacteria; kingdom Pseudomonadati; phylum Bacteroidota; class Flavobacteriia; order Flavobacteriales; family Flavobacteriaceae; genus Flavobacterium; species Flavobacterium esculini. The sequence continues at coordinate 76,965 of NZ_JBLVPI010000014.1, forward strand.
TAGTTGTCATAAATTATATTAAATTAAATAGGTCGGTTTTCCAATATTTATACAAAATGCCGTTATATCATTCATTTAGATTAGTTTTAACTGAACTAGCTTGAATTAACAAACGGTATTATGTAATTTTGTGGCACAAAAATAGAAAAAATTTACGAAGGGACAATTCTTGAATTGTCCGTACTGAAAATAAAAATAGATATGGAAATAAATTTAGTTAGCGATACGATTACCAAACCTTCTCGCGAAATGTTAGTGCATATGTTGAATGCCAAAGTGGGAGATGACGTATACAAACAAGACCCGACTGTAATTGAGCTCGAAGCTAAAGTTGCCGAAATGTTCGGGATGGAAGCAGGGCTTTTTTTTCCATCAGGAACTATGGCAAACCAAACGGCTATAAAATTACATACACAACCAGGGGAACAATTAATTGCTGATAAATATGCGCATGTCTATCATTACGAAGGTGGTGGTGTTTCTTTTAACAGCGGTGTCTCCTGCTGTTTATTAGACGGAAATCGCGGAATGATAACTGCGGAACAAGTGGCTGGAGCAATTAATGATCCAGAGTTCTATCACAGTCCGTTAACGAGTTTAGTTTGTGTGGAAAACACAACTAATAAAGGTGGCGGTGCTTGTTATGAATTGGAAGATTTACAAAAAATAAAGCAGGTTTGCGATGCCAATAATTTGAAATTTCACATGGATGGCGCCCGAATCTGGAATGCATTGGTAGCCAAAAAGCAAGATCCTAAGGCATTTGGAAAACTATTCGATACTATTTCGGTTTGTTTGTCTAAAGGTTTGGGAGCACCAATAGGTTCGGTTTTACTGGCTGACAAAGCGACGATTCACAGAGCGTTGCGAATCCGAAAAATATTAGGCGGCGGAATGCGTCAGGTTGGTTATTTGGCGGCAGCCGGAATTTATGCCTTAGATAATAATATGGAGCGTCTTGCCGATGACCATCGAAGAGCTAAAGAAATTGCCGAAGTGTTAAAAAACGTAAGTTGGGTAGCTTCGGTAGAGCCGGTGGAGACTAATATCTTGATTTTTTCATTAGTTCCAAATTGCATTGAAAAGAATTTAATTGAATTGTTAAAACAAAAAAACATTTCGATAAGTTCTATGGGGCATGGAAAATTGAGAATAGTAACGCATCTTGATTACCGTGAAGTGATGCATACGTATGTTATGGAAACCCTACAAAAATTAGTGTAATTCTGTTTGGAAAATTTGTTTGAAGTTTAAGGTTTAAAGTTTTTATCGCAATCAAAAAATGTTAAACCTTAAACTTTAAATTTTTTATTTAAAAAGATTATCCATTCCTGGAATCATTGGCATATCCATTTTTGCAACAGCATCAAGTTCAGCTTCATTTGTTTTAGTCGCTTTTTCAATCGCTTTATTTAGGACTAAAATCATATAATCTTCCAGTTGTTCTTTGTCTTCTAAAAGAGAATCGTCAATAGTGATTGATTTTATTTTTCTGTTGGCTGTCAAAGTAACTTTCAACAAACCGTCGGTACTTTGCTCGTCAATAAGCACAGTGTCTAAACGCTTTTTAGTGTCTTCTATTTTTTGTTGGGTTTCCTTAAGTTTTCCCATCATTCCCATTAAATCCATTTTGATAAATTTTAAATATTGAACTACGAAATTACTACATTCGGGTTAATAAGCATGTTAAATAAGATAGAAAATTGAATCGTTTTAAAATGTCTTTGTGCTATTTTTGTAGCTTCACTTAAATATAAAGAGCAAACGATGCCAGAAAATATACAACCACCAGTTGCCAAAATAATTCCAAAAACATTAGAAAACCTAGGTGATTCAAGAGTTGATAATTACTTTTGGTTAAACGATAGAGAAAATCCTGAGGTTATTGATTACCTGAATAAAGAGAATGAGTATTACCATAAAATGACGGATCCTACCAAAGAGTTCCAAAAGGAATTATTTGAAGAAATGAAGGGGAGAATTAAGGAAGATGATGAGTCTGTTCCCTATTTATATAATGGATATTACTACATCACCCGTTTTGAAACTGGAAAAGATTATCCTATTTATTCTCGAAAAAAAGAAAGTCTTTCGGCAAAAGAAGAAATCATGTTCGATTGTAATGAGTTGGCCAAAGGACAATCTTATTTTCAATTGGGTGGTTTGAGTATTAGTCCGGATAATAAATTAGCTGTTTTTAGCACGGATACGATTGGGCGACGTATATATACTATTCAGGTTAAGAGTTTAGAAACCAATCAAATTTTAGAAGATAAAATAGAAAAGATTACAGGAACTGCTGTTTGGGCAAATGACAATAAAACCATTTTTTATTCTTCGCAGGACGAAGTTACGTTGCGATCTGATAAAGTCTTCAAACATAAATTAGGTTCAAAACAAGCGGATGATGTTTTAGTTTATTTTGAAAAAGATGATACGTATAATGTTGAAGTTGCAAAATCTAAATCCAGAAAATATCTGGCAATTGAGTCTGGAAGTACCCTGACAACCGAATATAGAATTCTGAATGCAGACAATCCGGATGGAAAATTTGAAATTTTTCAAAAACGAATCCGAGGAGTAGAATATAGCATTAATCACTATAAAGACAGTTTTTATATTTTAACCAATAAAGATGATGCCGAAAATTTTAAATTGATGAAAACGCTGGAAACATCCACATCACAAGAAAATTGGACGGAAGTTATAGCGCATCGAGAAGATGTTTTATTGGAAGACATTGAAATTTTTGCTAATTATTTAGTAGTTGAAGAACGCTCGAATGGTTTGAACAAAATCAGGATTATGCCTTGGAATGGGGAAGGGGAGTATTATTTGCCTTTTGAAAGCGAAACCTATACCGCTTACACCACAACCAATGTTGATTTTGAAACAGAAATTTTGCGTTACGGCTACCAATCCATGACAACTCCCTCTTCGGTTATTGATTTCAATATGACAACCAAGGAAAAAGAGGTCAAAAAAGAGCAACAGGTTCTTGGAGGCAAATTCGATAAAAATAATTATAAAGAAGAACGTGTTTGGGCAACAGCAAAAGATGGAACCAAAATTCCAATTTCGATGGTGTACAGAAAAGAGTTGAAAAAAGACGGGCATAATCCCTTGTTGCAATACGCTTATGGTTCTTATGGACATTCTATGGATGCCACTTTTTCTTCTACACGATTAACATTATTGGACAGAGGATTTATATTTGCGATAGCGCACATTCGAGGCGGTGAAGATTTGGGACGACAATGGTATGAGGACGGAAAATTATTAAAAAAGAAAAATACGTTCACTGATTTTATCGATTGCTCTAAATTTCTGATTGATCAAAAATACACTTCCCCGGAACATTTATATGCCGAAGGGGGATCTGCCGGAGGTTTATTGATGGGAGTTGTGGTGAATTTAGCACCTGAATTGTATCATGGAATCATAGCACAAGTACCTTTTGTGGATGTAATTACTACCATGCTTGATGATAGTATACCGCTTACAACTGGAGAATATGATGAATGGGGGAATCCAAATAAAAAGAAATATTATAAATACATGTTGTCGTATTCTCCTTACGACAATATAAAAAAACAAAATTATCCTAATATGTACGTATCTACAGGTCTTCATGACTCACAGGTACAATATTGGGAGCCAGCGAAGTGGGTCGCAAAATTACGAACAATTAAAACGGATGCAAATGTTTTATATCTGGATACCAATATGGATGCAGGTCACGGAGGAGCATCTGGGAGGTTTGAAGCTATAAAGGAATTAGCAAAAGAATTTAGTTTTTTATTAGATTTAGAGAAAATTAAAAAGTAATTAGATTTTTTTTGTTAAATTTGCAACGTTCGTGGTTAAATTAAAAATTGCCTGCGACTAACTATTTTTTTATGAAAGAAGAAATAAACGCTTATAATAATGTTTTAGAATTAATAGGTAACACTCCACTTATTAGGCTAAATAAAGTCACCGAAGAGTTAGAAGGTAATTTCTATGCAAAGGTAGAAGCTTTTAATCCAGGACATTCTTCTAAAGATAGAATAGCATTATACATAATCGAAGAAGCTGAAAAAAGAGGGATTTTATCTCCTGGTGACACCATTATCGAAACTACATCGGGGAATACCGGTTTTAGTTTAGCGATGGTAAGTATCATAAAAGGATATAACTGTATTTTAGCAGTAAGTTCTAAATCATCTAAGGATAAAATAGACATGTTACGCAGTTTGGGAGCAAAAGTTTATGTTTGTCCTGCACATGTCTCCGCAGATGATGAGCGTTCGTATTATAATGTAGCCAAACGTTTGCACGAGGAAACTAAAGGTTCTGTTTATATCAATCAATATTTCAATCAATTGAATATTGATGCACATTATAAATCTACTGGCCCTGAAATTTGGAAACAAACAAATGGTAAAATTACACACCTAATCGCATGCAGCGGTACAGGAGGAACCATTTCTGGAACAGCAAAATACTTAAAAGAACAAAACCCTAATATTAGAATTCTTGGAGTTGATGCTTTTGGTTCGGTATTAAAAAAATACCATGAGACCAGAGAATTCGATAACGATGAGATTTATCCATATAGAATTGAAGGTTTAGGTAAAAATTTAATTCCATCTGCAACTGATTTTGACCTTATTGATAAGTTCATGAAAGTTACTGATGAAGAAAGTGCGCATTCTGCCCGAGAAATTGTAAAAAAAGAAGGTTTATTTGTAGGCTATACTTCTGGAGCAGTAATGCAAGCAATAAAACAATATGCTGACGAAGGTGAATTTGATAAAAACAGTAATGTAATTGCCATATTCCCTGATCATGGTTCTCGATACATGAGTAAAGTGTTTAGTGATGACTGGATGAATGAACAAGGTTTCTTTGACAGTATTAACGAAGAAGAAGCGCAAAAAATTGAATTTATAAAATAAGTACTGAGATTTTAGAATCAAGTATTAAGATAAAAAACTCCATCAGCTTTAAGTTGATGGAGTTTTTCAGTTTAAGTGATATTCCGTTTCTTAGTTATAAATAAATTAGAAGGTATATAAACAAAAACTCCAGATTACTCTGGAGTTAAGATGTAATATTAAAACCGCGATTTGATAGCTATTCTTCTTCCATTGTATGATACACGTTCATCACGTCATCATCTTCTTCCAATTTTTCAATTAGTTTTTCCACATCGGCAACTTCAGCTTCAGACAGTTTTTTAGTTATTTGAGGAATTCTTTCAAATCCGGAAGAAAGAATTTCTAATCCTCTGTTTTCTAATTCTTTTTGAATAGTTCCAAAACTTCCAAACGGCGCATAAATTAATATACCATCTTCGTCTTCAAAAACTTCTTCTGCACCAAAATCGATTAATTCTAATTCTAATTCTTCAGGGTCGGTTCCATTTGCTGGAATTCTAAAGTTACACGTATGGTCGAACATAAATTCAACCGAACCTTGTGTTCCCATTGTTCCGTTACATTTGTTAAAATAACTTCTAACATTAGCAACGGTCCTGTTATTATTATCAGTAGCGGTTTCAACCAGAATTGCAATTCCATGAGGAGCATATCCTTCAAATAAAACTTCTTTATAGTTAGCGGTATCTTTATCGGTTGCTTTTTTGATTGCACGTTCTACGTTTTCTTTTGGCATATTAACTGCCTTGGAATTCTGAATAACTGCTCTCAATCTTGAGTTGGCATCAGGGTTTGGTCCACCTTCCTTTACAGCCATCACAATATCTTTACCAATTCTGGTAAATGCTTTGGCCATTGCTGACCAACGTTTCATTTTTCTTCCTTTTCTGAACTCAAACGCTCTTCCCATTGCTAGTTTATTATTTTGATTTGCAAAAATACAGTTATTCCTTATTTTACCAAAATCAAATTAAATTCTTTTATCTAATTTAAATAAATTTGTAGTATTATTTTACTTCAAAGTATTAAAATCTTCAATTATCGTAATGGCTTCATTTAAATAATGATTCTTTTTTAATGCATCTAACTGGAATTGATTGTTGCTTTTTTCTAATGGATGAATGGCCAGAAGGAATTTGTTGAAATTTGAATTGTAAACATTCAAATTAATATTTCCGGAATCAAAAGAATTAATATCGGCCCATAAATTACTGACTTCATTTTGTTCCTCAAAAACCATATCAATTGTCAATGGTATTGCTTTTTTTGGTTGGTTTACTAAATCATCGATTCGTCTATTAATCGTTTTTATAGCATTAAAATAAGAATCGTTAATGATTCGGAGTTTACTGTTTTCTGCTACATTTTGAATTAAATGATTTTTCACATAAGGTTTAAATTTAATAAAAGTATCAATACTGTCATTTTTGAAAGCTGTAGGAAAGTCATTTTCTTTTTGAAAGATTTTTTCATAGATTTCCGGCATTTGAACATTTGGAAATACACCTACACTTTGATGACTTCCCCCAGTTATTCTGTAAAATTTATTGATGGTTAATTTTATAAAATTTTCAGTATCATTTTCTTCTAAAGGGACTATGGTTTGCATAGTTGCTTTTCCTAAAGTAGTACTGCCGATTAATAATGCCCGATGATAATCTTGAAGAACCGATGCGAAAAATTCACTCGCTGATGCTGAATTACCATTTATTAAAAGTACAATTGGATCTTTGTAAATCATTCCTTTATAGGGATCATAAATTGTAGTTTTCCCTTTTTTATTGTCAATTACTACGGATATTGGACCGTTATCAATAAACATTCCGGCTAACTTTATCGCTTCTTCCATCGATCCGCCCCCATTATCCACTAAATCAATAATTAATCCCTTAATGTTATCTTTCTTTAATTTTATTACTTCATTGGCAACATCTTGAGCACAACCTTTACCGCTGTAGCCCTCTAAATCTGCATAAAAACTAGGGATTTTTATATATCCTATTTTGCTGTCTTTTTCAACAATAAAACTGTAAACAGTGTTTTCTTCGTCTTTTATGACTTGCTTCTCGATTAGTACTTCAAAATTTTTTCCAGAATTACGGCGCAGTGTTAATATGATGTTTTTATTGGCTTCTGAGAGAATCATGTTCGAAATAGATTCCAGTGAAGCACAAGAAACCAGTAAAGTCTGTTTTAGGTTTGAAATTGAAATAATCTGATCTCCTTTTTTTATTTTTCCAGTTAAAAATGCGGGACCATTTGGATCTAATTCATCTACAATAATTTCACTTTTTTCATTTAAGCTTACATTTAGTCCTAATGATAAATGTTCCTTGGATAACGAAGCTACAAAACTTGACTTGGAATCATCACTAAAATAAGCGGTATGTGGGTCGAAATAACTGCAAAAATGATTGTATAGACTTTCGGCTAAGTTCGATTCATTTTGTAAAATGCTATTTATTCTGCAAAGTTCATTTTGAATAATAATGTTTTTCGAATGAATGGCCAATACATTAAAATTGGTTTTAATAGAATCCAGATTTTTGCTTACTTGAGAAACATCATCCAGAATTTCGTATCGAATTTTTTTTCTCCAAACTTTTTCGACTTGATTGTCTACCAAATAGATTGGAAATGCTTTTTTATAAAATCGAATCGTATCTTTCCCTTCGTAGTCGATAGTTTCTTTATCGATTTTTTCTAAAATGTTCTTATTTCTTAAAATATCCTTTTTGTAAACAGAAGCAATATCGGTCAGAAAAGTACAATCCTTATCTTTGATGAGGTTGTCAATATTAAAACGGTATTTTTGAGATAAAATATCATATTCTGATTTTAGAAAAACAGTTCTCGAAGGATCAAGTTGGTCGATAAAACTATCAAAAACAAAAACCGATAAACTGTCGTCTACCGGTTTTGGATTAATATGTTCACGTTGTATTAACGCATTTATTTTAGAAAGTGTTTCACAAGTTTTTACCTCATTTTGACCTAAAAGTGAAAATGTAGTCAGCAAGAATACAAGTAAAAGTTTCTTCATTTATTTTTATTTCTTGTAAAAAGGTAATTTCACTACTTTGGCAGGAACATCATTTTTACGGATTCTGATAAAGATTTCACTCTCCAAAGCACTGTTTTCTACAGTTACATAACCCAAACCAATTCCTTTATTCATTGATGGTGACATGGTTCCCGAAGTTACAATTCCTATAGAATTTCCGGTAGTATCAACGATTTCATAATCGTGTCTTGGCACCGCACGTTCCTGCATTTCAAAAGCCACTAATTTTTTAGTAACTCCTGCTTCTTTTTGTTTTTTCAGGTTTTCTGAATTCGTGAATTCTTTGGTGAATTTAGTAATCCATCCTAAACCAGCTTCCAAAGGAGAAGTACTGTCGTTGATGTCATTTCCATACAAACAAAATCCCATTTCTAATCGTAACGTATCACGAGCGGCAAGACCTATTGGTTTAATCCCAAAAGAAGCACCAGCTTCAAAAACTTTATTCCAAATTTGTTCTACTTCTGAATTTTTGCAATAAATCTCAAATCCTCCGGAACCAGTATATCCTGTAGCCGAAATAATTACGTTCTCAATTCCTGCAAAATCACCGACTTCAAAATGGTAATACGGAATAGCTGATAAATCCTTAGAAGATAATGATTGCATGGCTTCAACAGCTTTAGGACCTTGAATTGCCAATAGCGAATAATCATCAGATAAATTTTTCATTTCGACTCCTAAGTCGTTATGAGCCGAAATCCAATCCCAATCTTTATTAATATTCGAAGCATTTACAACTAATAAATACTGCTCCTCTTTTATTTTGTATACGATTAAATCATCTATAATTCCGCCATCATTGTTTGGTAAACAAGAATATTGTGCTCTTCCAATTGTCAAAGTAGACGCATCATTAGAAGTTAGTTTTTGTATCAAAGCCAAGGCATTTGGTCCGGTAAGCAAGAATTCACCCATGTGAGAAACATCAAAAACACCTACTGCATTTCGAACCGTTTCATGTTCTGCATTCACACCTTCATATAAAATAGGCATATTGTATCCGGCAAACGGAAGCATTTTTGCTCCCAAATTCTCGTGTATGTGCGTAAGCGCAGTATTTTTCATTGTTGTTTTTTGTATAGAATTTCAAGTGGCTAATTTATTGATTTTATTTCGGGTGACAAAGACGTAAAGAAGCTAAATTTAAAGTTTCAAACGTTTTCGTAATAACAGACGGAACATTTTTTTAAATAATTCTCAGGATTTAATCCAATGAAGTTAGGAAGCTATTTCCTGCTATTCATTACTATCTTTTCCTTTTTAATGTTTAATTTTACAATTAATTAATTTGAGGTCTCTCAATTTGCGAGAACAAAAAATCAACCATCATGAAAAAAAGGATATTAGTTATTATAACACTGTTTTTTGTTACTATTTTCTATGGTCAAAATCAAACGGTTATTGGTAAATGGAAAACGATTGATGATGAAACTGGAAAAGCCAAATCAATAGTGGAAATCTACGAGAAATCTGGAAAAATTTATGGTAAAGTAATTGAAATTCTCGAACAAGAACATAGAAAAAAGGTTTGTAGTAATTGTTCAGGCGAGGATAAAAACAAACCTATTCTTGGAATGATAGTGATAAAAGGATTGACAAAGGAAGGAAATGAATATACAAGAGGTAAAATCTTAGATCCCAAAAACGGGAAGCTTTATAAATGTTACATTACTTTAGAATCAAAAGACAAACTTAAAGTTCGAGGTTTTATAGGGATTTCATTGTTTGGACGAACACAATATTGGTACCGTGTAAAAAGTTAATTCAAATAGAATGAGTTCAATACCTATCCAAATAATAATAAATACCTAAAACTTAAAAATGCATTTCGTCGAAGTAATTTTACCCCTTTCTCTTGCTAAAACTTTTACCTACAGCGTTTCTGAAGCCGAATTTCATTATATTAAGAAAGGAATGCGTGTGGCAGTGCCTTTTGGTAAAAGTAAAATTTACACGGCGCTGGTTATTGAAATTCATCAAAATGAACCCACTTTATACGAAGCCAAAGAAATCCACCAAATTCTGGATGAAAAACCTATCGTTACCGAAATCCAAATTACCCATTGGCAATGGATTGCTTCTTATTATATGTGTGCTATTGGTGATGTGTATCGAGGCGCGATGCCAAGTGCACTTTTGCTCGAAAGCGAAACCATAATTTCTCAAAAGCAAGATTTGTTTGTGGATGAAAGCCTGCTATCCGATGATGAATTCCTGGTTTATCAAGCCTTGCAACAGCAAAATTCGCTCAAAGTACAAGACATTATAGCTATTTTAAACAAGAAAAATATCTTTCCTGTTATTCAGAAATTGATTGACAAAAATATATTGGTACTTCAGGAAGAAATTTCAGAAAGTTACAAACCAAAGTTAGTTCGTTACGTGCGTTTGCATTCTAAATACGATTCGAATGCAGGTTTGAGTGAATTGTTGGAAACGTTGAAAAGCGCCAACAAGCAAAAGGAAATAGTACTGCGTTATTTTCAATTGAGCGCTACCGAGAAAAAACCGATAACCGTTAAAAAATTGGTTGAAGCGGCTCATTCCTCTTCGGCGATTATAAAAGCATTAATTGAAAAAGAGATATTCGAGGATTATTTTCTTCAGGAAGACCGAGTAAATTTCAATGGAAAAATAAGAGAAGATCAACTGCAATTAAGCCAAGAACAGCAAACTGCTTTTGAAGAAATTAAAGATAGTTTTTCTCAAAAAGAAGTCTGTTTGCTCCATGGTGTAACTTCCAGTGGAAAAACCGAAATTTATATTAAGCTCATTGAAGAATATCTGGAAACGGGAAAACAGGTATTGTATTTATTGCCCGAAATTGCTTTGACGACGCAATTAGTAGGGAGATTGAGGACTTATTTTGGAAATAAAGTAGCCGTTTTTCATTCGAAATATAATAATAATGAACGTATCGAGGTCTGGAATCAAGTTTTGGCAAATTCAGAGAAAGCGCAAGTGGTAATCGGAGCGCGATCCGCTTTGTTTTTGCCTTTTCATAATCTGGGATTTATAATTGTTGACGAGGAGCATGAACAAACTTTCAAACAAGTAGATCCAGCGCCACGCTATCATGCGCGTGATGCGGCGGTGGTTTTGGCTCATTCGCATAAAGCAAAAATTTTATTAGGTTCGGCAACACCAAGTATTGAGACATATTTTAATGCAAAATCAGAGAAATATGGTTTAGTCGAAATTTCGAAACGCTTTGGAAACGTGATGATGCCAAATATTGAATTGGTGGATTTGAAAGACAAATACTTTCGCAAAAAAATGACAGGACATTTCAGTGATGTTTTAATTGAAGAAATCAACACAGCTTTGTCATTAGGTGAACAAGTGATTTTATTTCAAAACAGAAGAGGGTATTCACCTATAATAGAATGTATGACTTGTGGCAATGTTCCACAATGCCAGCAATGCGATGTAAGTTTGACCTATCACAAACATAAAAACCAGTTGCGTTGTCATTATTGTGGATATACAATGGCAAAACCTACGCATTGCCATTCGTGTTCCAGTGTTGATTTGACGACAAAAGGCTTTGGAACAGAACAAATAGAACAAGAATTGATTTCGATTTTTCCAAATTCAAAAATAGGAAGAATGGATCAGGATACCACACGTGGTAAATTTGGTTTTGAGAAAATTATCGATAGTTTTAAGAATAGAGAAATTGATGTTTTAGTGGGAACGCAAATGCTTGCTAAAGGATTGGATTTTGACAATGTAAGTTTGGTAGGAATCATGAATGCGGATAATATGTTGTATCATCCCGATTTTAGAGCTTTCGAAAGAAGTTTTCAAATGATGACGCAGGTAGCAGGTCGGGCAGGGCGTTCGGAGAAACAAGGGAAAGTTATTATTCAAACGTATAATCCCAATCACAATACGATACAGCAGGTAACCAATAATGATTATTCGGGAATGTATAAAGAGCAATTGTATGACAGGCAAATCTATAAATACCCACCTTATTTCAGAATCATAAAACTAACCTTAAAACAGCGTGATTTTGATAAGCTAAAGGAAGGTGCTATGTGGTTGTATCAGGTAATGAGTCAAAATCTTGCTATGCCGGTATTGGGCCCTGAGGAACCCGCTATAAACAGAATTAGAAATGAATACATACGAACGATTATAATTAAAATTCCACAAAATACGTCTATAGTAAACACAAAAAAAACTATCCAAAAGATATTGAATAGTTTTGAGGCTGTGGCTCAATATAGAGCTATAAAAGTTACATTAAACGTCGATTTTTATTAAAAGTAATTTTAGGCAAATGAAAGGGCTTTAACTAAATCTTCTTTTTTATTTCTACTCAAAGGTATTTTAGTAACTCCAATTTCGGCAAACTTACTGTTGAAGCGTTCCACTTTGTCTATATTTATAATATAGGACTTGTGAACTCGGATGAATTTTTCTTTAGACAAATCATTTTCAAAAGATTTCATCGTAGAAAGTACTAAGTTACTGTCTTCTTCTGTAACAACTCTAACATAGTCGCCAAAAGCTTCAATCCATTTAATTTTAGAAGTAAAGATTTTTAATTTTTTCAGATTGCTCTTAATGAAAATATGTTCCCCTTCTTCTTCTTTATTTTCTTTTTTAAGAGAATATAAATCCATAGCTCTTCTAACAGATGCATTGAAACGGTCTATAGCTATAGGTTTTTGCAGATAGTCGGTAGCGTCATAATCAAATGCCTTCATGGCATACTCCGCTTTAGAAGTAATGAAGATTATTTGGGGTTTGATTTTTAAACCATCTAAAAAATCAAAACCGCTTATTACGGGCATTTCAATGTCTAGAAATATTAAATCCACATTATGCACGGACATGCAGCTTCTAGCTTCAATTGCATTAGAAAAATCACCAATTAAATGCAGATTTGGATGATTATTCACTAACTTTGCGATGATCATTCTTTGAATGGAACTATCGTCAACTACTACACAATTAAGTTTCATAATTTTTGAATTTTAAGATTTGGAATAGTAAATTTAATAATCATTTATTTAAAAAACTAATTTTCGTCGGTTTTTTTTACCATACAACGAATAAAGTGAAATTGTTATTGTTTGTTTAAAATAATTGATTACTTTCGCAGCCAAATTAACAAATAAATAAAATATTTATGAATCATTATGAAACTGTTTTCATTTTAAATCCCGTTTTATCTGAAGTTCAGGTAAAGGAAACAGTAAGCAAATTTGAAGATTTTCTTACTAGTCGTGGAGCTGAAATGGTATCGAAAGAAGACTGGGGTCTTAAAAAGATGGCTTACGAAATTCAAAACAAAAAAAGTGGTTTTTACCATTTATTCGAATTCAAAGTAGCAGGAGAAGTTCTAATTGCTTTTGAAACTGAATTTAGACGTGACGAAAGAGTAATGCGTTTCTTAACTGTAAGTTTAGACAAACATGCTATATCTTGGGCTGAAAGAAGAAGAACTAAATTAAAATCTACAAAAGCTTAATTATCATGGCAACATTACAACAATCGGCTTCAGGAAAAAAAGACGGAGATATCAGATATCTTACTCCTTTAAACATAGAAACAAACAAAACTAAAAAGTACTGTCGTTTCAAAAAATCAGGTATCAAATATATTGACTATAAAGATGCTGATTTCTTATTGAAATTTGTAAACGAACAAGGGAAAATTCTTCCTCGTCGTTTAACAGGAACTTCATTGAAATACCAAAGAAAAGTGTCTGTAGCTGTAAAAAGAGCGCGTCACTTAGCTTTAATGCCATATGTGGCGGATTTACTAAAATAATAAAAATTAACAGTTTGTTGGTTTTCTGAAATATGAAACCTAACTTCTATAAAAAAGGACAACAACATGGAACTTATTTTAAGAAAAGATGTTCAAAATTTAGGATTTAAAGATGACGTAGTAAATGTGAAAAACGGATACGGTCGTAACTTTTTAATCCCACAAGGTCACGCACATTTGGCTACTTCTTCTGCAAAGAAAGTATTAGCTGAAAACCTAAAACAAAGAGCTCACAAAGAAGAAAAAGTAGTTAACGATGCTAAATCATTAGCTGAAACTTTGAAAGCTATCGAAATTAAAATTTTCGCAAAAGCAGGTGGTGAAAAATTATTTGGTTCAATCACAAATATTGACATTGCTGAAGCTCTAGCTAAAGGTGGTCAAGTAATTGACAGAAAGTTTATTACTAGTGGAATCGTTAAACGTACAGGAAAATATGCTGCTAGCGTTAGATTACACAGAGATGTAATTATTGAATTACCTTATGAAATTGTTGCTGAAAAAGCATAATTCATAAATTTATATAATTAAATCCCGATGGAAGTCGGGATTTTTTTTTGTTTAATCTGAACTGGTTTCAGATTCTTTAACTTATAAAAAAAAGAGCATCTTAATTATTTAAGATACTGAAATAAATTCAGCATAAATGAAATACTCAAGATTAACAAAAGAGCAATTTGAAGAATTAGTACCTGAATTTACTAATTTTTTAGCTACTCAAGCAATTGATAAAGCGGAGTGGGATAAAATTAAAAATGAAAAACCGGAAGTTGCAGAACAAGAGCTTGATGTTTTTTCTGATTTGGTTTGGGAAGGGGTTTTAACAAAAGCAGAATATTTAGAACATTTTTCTAAAAATCATATTTTCCTTTTTCATTGTTTTGAGACTTATGTTCAATCTATTGTTTTGAAATCATTGGTTCCAGAAACAGATTTTCTGACCAAAGAAGGATTGCAATGGCTTAGCGATAACATGTTTACCGATACAATTGAAATGAAAGTAGGGAAAAAGGAGTTTTCTGATGCGCGTAATACTTCTGTTTTCGAATTAATCCAACAAGGTTCTTTTTTAAGTGATGGTCTTTTATACAAACAAATAAATACGATTATACAGTCATAATTGTATTGCTGTTTCTTTTAATTTGGTTATTTTAGTACACTTTTTCAAATACTAAAATAGCCAATTTTTATTTTCTATGGATATTCAAAATACAATTCAAACTTTAAGAGAGGAATTAAATCAGCACAATTATAATTATTACGTGTTGGATACACCAATAATTTCTGATTATGAATTTGATTTGAAATTAAAGCAGCTTCAAGATTTAGAAAATAAATATCCAGAATACTTTGATGAAAATTCCCCTACGCAACGAGTAGGCGGTACGATTACAAAAAACTTCCAAACCGTTCCTCACGAACACCGAATGTATTCTCTTGATAATTCTTATTCTAAAGAAGAATTAGTCGATTGGGAAAAGCGGATTCAAAAAGTTCTCGGGGAAGTTCCATTAGAATATACCTGCGAATTAAAATATGACGGGGCATCAATCAGCATAACTTACGAAAACGGAAAATTAAAACGGGCAGTTACTCGTGGTGATGGTTTTCAAGGGGATGATGTGACTAATAATATTAAAACCATAAAATCAATTCCGCTTAAGCTAAAAGGAAATTTTCCTGATAAATTTGATGTGCGAGGTGAAATCATTTTGCCTTTTGCCGGTTTCGAAAAAATGAATCAGGATTTAATCGAAATTGGGGAATTACCGTATTCAAATCCTAGAAATACGGCTTCGGGAAGCTTGAAATTACAAGACAGTGCCGAAGTTGCAAAAAGACCGTTGGATTGTTTGTTGTATTTTTTAATTGGAAATAATCTGCCTTTCAAATCGCAATATGAAGGATTAGAAACGGCTAGACAATGGGGATTTAAAGCACCAAAAGAAGCAAAACTTGCTCATAATCTAGAAGAAGTTTTTCAATACATTGATTATTGGGATACACATAGGCATACTCTTCCTTATGAAACGGATGGTGTTGTGATAAAAGTAAATTCTTTTCACTACCAGGATGAATTAGGCTTTACAGCTAAATCTCCGCGTTGGGCAATTGCTTATAAATTCAAATCAGAACAAGTTTCAACAAAATTAAGCTCTATATCCTATCAAGTAGGACGAACCGGGGCTATTACTCCAGTGGCAAATTTAGAGCCAGTACAATTAGCTGGAACTATTGTAAAACGTGCTTCTTTACACAATGCTGATCAAATTGAGAAATTGGATATTCGTGTAGGAGATACCGTTTTTGTAGAAAAAGGAGGAGAGATAATCCCTAAGATTATTGCAGTTGATTTAGGCAAACGTCCAGAAAATACGCAGCCTACAAAATACATCACGCATTGTCCGGAATGTAATACAGAATTGGTCAGATCGGAAGGCGAAGCGAATCACTATTGTCCGAATTTTTATGGTTGTCCTCCACAGATTATTGGACGAATACAACATTATATTTCCAGAAAAGCTATGGATATCGAAGGCCTTGGCGGAGAAACAGTTGCGTTACTTTTTAATAATGGATTGGTTCACAATTATGCTGATTTATATGAATTGACGGTAGAACAAATTCTTCCTTTGGAAAGAATGGCTCAAAAATCTGCTCAAAATTTGGTGAAAGGGGTAGAAAATTCGAAAAATATTCCTTTTGAAAGCGTTTTATTTGCTCTTGGAATCCGATTTGTTGGTGAAACAGTGGCTAAAAAATTAGCGAAGCATTATAAAAGTATAGACGCTTTGAGTCAGGCCACATTGATGGATTTGATTTTAGTGGATGAAATTGGAGACCGAATTGCACAAAGCGTGATTGATTTTTTCGAAAATCAAGAAAATAGGATTATAATCGAAAGATTAAGAAAACATGGCATACAATTTGAAATTGTTGAAAAAATAAATCCAAATGCCACGGATAAACTTTCTGGAAAAACCTTTGTAGTTTCAGGTGTTTTTGAGAAGTTTTCTAGGGATGATTTAAAAAAAGCCATTGAAGATAACGGTGGGAAAGTGGCAAGTTCTATTTCTGCCAAAACAGATTATGTTGTTGCCGGAGATAATATGGGACCGGCTAAACTAGAAAAAGCCAATAAACTTAATGTCCCGATAGTTTCTGAAGATGATTTTATGAAACTGATAAATGAAAGCTAGCACACCTTCTCTTATACTTTATTTTTCCGCTTGTATATTGACTGTTTTATTTGATTTACTAGGGCAAGAATCATTAGTGCTTTATGCAAATTCTATTGTAGTGCCTTCAATCTTTATTTACTATTTAACAACAAATAATTACAAAATTGATTTAATAAAAGCGAGTGTTTTTCTCTTTTCTTTTATAGGTGATGCTTTTATTTTGGTGAATTATAATGATTCAGAAACAGGTTCTGTTTTAAGTTTTTTGATTGTCTATATGTTATTAATGGTTCATCTTTTTCAAAGCTTAAAAAAAATAAAGTTTGATCGAATAGCTGTTTTTTCATTGATAATTGTAATAATTGCATTGGTCATTTTGTCGACTACAATTTTGAGTTTGCAATTTGAGAAAATGAAAACAGATTTTTCAATTATTATAATTTATAGTATTGTTTTAAGTATGTTGATTTGCATATCTGTTGTAAATTACATTGCAAAAGGAACTTTTGCTTTTCTAAATTTACTTCTAATGTCAGTTTTTTTTATGTTTTCTGATATTTTTTATGTTCTAAATGGATTTTATCTAAAGCTTTCTGTTTTTAGTCTAATCGAAATGGCAACTCAGGTATTTTCTTATTTTTTTATGGTAAATTACTTTATTGCAAATGATAAATCTATCAATAAATTAAACAATAATTGATGTTCCTTTGGATGCATTCCGTTTATTGTTATCCAAATAAAAATCAATTCGGCCTAAATTAATTCCATAACAGCCCACTTGATTTACTAAAACTTCTTTGCCAATAATATTTTTTGCAACCGTTGGTTTATCAAGAAAAGTATGCGTGTGACCGCCTATTATTAAGTCAATATCCTGGGTCAGTTCCGCTAGTTTTAAATCACAAATTTTATTGGGTTCGTCTTTGTATTTATACCCTAAATGCGACAAACAAATCACTAAATCACATTGTTGCTCTTTTTTTAAAATCCGAACCATATCATGTGCAGCCTCAACAGGATTGTTGTAAACAGTTTCTTTATACATTCCTTTATCCACTAATCCATCGAGTTCTATTCCAAGGCCAAAAACTCCAACTTTGATTCCGTTTTTATTAAATATTTTATACGGTTTTACAAAACCGTCCATCACGGTGTTTTTAAAATCATAGTTTGCTGATAAGAATTCAAACTTCGCATGAGGCATTTGTGCATACAAACCTTCAACGCCATTATCAAAATCATGATTCCCTATTGTAGAAGCATCATATTGCATCATGCTCATCAATTTAAATTCTAATTCTCCTCCATAATAATTAAAATAGGGGGTTCCCTGAAAAATATCACCGGCATCAAGCAACAATACATTTGAATTTTCTTTTCTGATTGATTCTATAAGAGCCGCTCTTCGTACAACTCCGCCCATATTAGGATTTCTGGGATGATTCGCCGGAAAAGGATCTATATAACTGTGAACATCATTCGTATGTAGAATTGTCAAGTGTTTCGTCTCTCTAGATGTAAAGCTGGATAATGGCAATCCTAAACTCAATAAAGCGGTACTTGCAGCGGTTTTTTCTATAAAATCTCTTCTTTTCATTTTCGTTTTTTTGGAGCTATTTCCTGCTGTACGCTATATCTTTATGTTTTTAAAGAAAAAACACAAAGGATGCCGCTTTCATCAGGGCTAGGGCTATATGTTTATGGAACTATTTTCTTTTTTAAACCGAATTCTTTTTTATTCAACAATAATTCTGGTATCATTTATCACTGGAATTGTATCCACTTCTTTAAAATAATCAATTAAAATATTCCGTAATTTATAATCCAAAACATATTTCTGAACGCCTTTTTTAAAGAAATTCATATTGTCGCCACCATTGGATAAATAATCATTGGTGGCTACATAATAAATTTGGTCTTTTTCAATTGGTTTTCCTTGAACTAAGATATTTTTGGCTGTATTATTTTTGTCAATCGTAAAGGTTATTCCAGATAAAGGATGTGGTTTTTTTTCGGCTATAAAATAATCAACTAATTCAAAAATTTGCGCTCCTTTTAAAGCAATGACTACCATACTGTTTTCAAAAGGCATAATTTCAAAAGCAGTTCTGCTGGTAACATTCCCTTTTGGAAGAATTGAGCGAATACCGCCATGATTCAGTAAACAGATATCGATATTCTTTTTTTCTCTGATATTAAAAACTAAATTGCCTCGCATTAAGCTAACATCAGCCAGTAAATTTCCAATAGTTGTCTGCCATTTGCCGGAATTTTTATCTAAAGTTACCGGACAATACGCCAGAACGCTGTCTAAATCTTTATTAATGTGTTCGCGGTAGGGTTTGATAAAGTGCTCAATTTGCTTCGTTTGTTCCCTATCTGGGCTCGTGTCAGGAGCTTGGTTTTCCTTTTCAGTAATTGGAATTCTTTTACCTTCTATCTTCGTAGTATAATAATTTTGTTTACTACAGGAAGTAATAAAAACAAATGTTAAGAATATAACAAAAAGTTTTAAAACATCGTTATACTTTTTTAGATTTACCATTTCAAATGCGACTTAATTAATTAATTTTGTAATCAAGTAAAAGTAATATGTTTTTAAATTACATAAAGGATTTTTCTGTGAAAAAAATATTAAAAAACAGCTTGCATAATGTTAAAAGCAGCTCGCTTTCAACTTCTATACAAACTGTAGGTTTACTTATAGATGCCAGTTATTTTTCGGAAAAGGAGGCCTTGATTAACGAGTTAATAGCAAATGGAATTCCAGCAGACAATATTAAAATTATTGTTTACAAAGATAAATTTAAAAAAAGCGATGCGCTGGCGAATCCGGCTTTTGGAGCGAAACATCTCAATTGGAAAGGAGAGATTACGCATCCACAAGTAAATGATTTTGTAAACGAAAAGTTTGATTTGCTAATCAATTATTATGATGTTGAAAAAGCAATTTTAATGGTTGTTACTCATAATTCAAAAGCACAATTTAAAGTTGGATTTTCATCAATAGATAAAAGATTAAATCATTTTATGATTAATACCAATGTCGAAAATTATAACGTTTTCACTCACGAATTATTTAGATATTTAAAAATATTAAACAAATTATAATCCAATATGCAATCATTAATAGGAACAGGTGTTGCCCTTGTGACGCCATTTAACGAAGATTTTTCAATTGATACTGAAGCATTAAAAAGAATTGTAAATTTCTCCATTGATAATGGAATTGAATATCTTGTCGTACTTGGTACAACTGCTGAAAATGCAACATTGTCCCAAGGCGAAAAAGAATTAGTTATCAAAACGGTAATAGAAACTAATAATGGAAGATTGCCATTGGTATTAGGCGTTGGAGGTAACAATACAATGAAAGTCGTAGACGAGCTTAAAACGAGAGATTTATCAAAATTTGCTGCTATACTTTCAGTTTCGCCATATTATAGTAAACCAACCCAGGAAGGGATTTACCAACACTTTAAAGCTGTTGCTGAAGCTTCTCCAATTCCGGTCATTTTATACAATGTACCGGGAAGAACGGCAAGTAATATGTTGCCGTCAACTGTTTTGCGTTTAGCAAATGATTTTGAAAATGTGGTGGCTATCAAGGAAGCGGCTGGAGATATTGTCCAAGCGATGGAAATATTAAAAAACAAACCAAAGGATTTTCTTGTGATTTCTGGCGATGATATGATTGCTTTGCCCATGATTTTGGCAGGTGGATCTGGTGTTATATCCGTAATTGGACAAGGTTTTCCAAAAGAATTCTCTGAAATGATTCGATTGGGTTTAAATAGAAAAGTAGAGGAAGCGTTCAAAACACAATACCTATTATCAGATTGTATTGATATGATTTTTGAGCAGGGAAATCCTGCAGGAATCAAACAAGTGTTTCTCTCACTGGGAATCGCTGAAAATACAGTGCGTCTACCATTAGTAAATGTAGATGAGTCATTGGCAAACAGAATTGGTCAATTTGTTGAAAAAATGAATAAACAAGCGTAAAAAGCGGTGTCTTTTTTTATGCAAAAATATATTTTGTAGTAGCTAAATTAATAACTAAATTTGCCACCGAAACTTCGGTATGATTTTTTGTAGGTTGAATGCAACCAAGGAATCGTAAAAAAAGTAAAAAAATGAAAAAAATAATATCTCTATTGCTTCTTGTTACCCTTTTTTATTCTTGTAACGAGTATCAAAAAGCACTAAAAACCGAAGATGTTGCTGTAAAATTTGACATAGCTACTAAATTGTACGATACAGGTAAATATTCAAAAGCGATTCGTCTTTTTGAACAAATTGCCCCGGCATACAGAGGGAAACCACAAGCGGAAAAGTTGTTTTACATGTTTGCACAATCGTATTACAAAACCAAACAATATTATTTAGCAGGATACCAATTTGAAAGTTTTGTTTCTGGTTATCCAAAAAGTGAAAAAATACAAGAAGCGGCTTATTTAGGTGCAAAAAGTTATTCAATGCTATCTCCAGTTTACAGCTTGGATCAGGCAGATACAGTGAAAGCGATAGATAAATTACAAGCATTTATTGATACTTATCCTAATTCGGAATACTTAGCAGAGGCTAATGCAACTTTAAAAGTGCTAAGTGATAAAATAGAGAAAAAGGTATATGAAAATGCAAAAGGGTACAATACTATTTCCGATTTTAAATCAGCGATAGTTGCTTTTGATAATTTTATAGCTGATTATCCCGGAACAAAATTCAAGGAAGATGCATTGTTTTACAAATATGATTCAGCTTATCAACTGGCAATCAATAGTGTTCCTGCAAAAATGGAAGAGCGCTTAAATGTTGCGAAAGTGGCACATTCAAATTTGGTTAAATTTGATGCCAATACAAAATATAAAAATAAAGCAGACGAAATGTTCGCTAGAATTGAAAAAGATTTACAAAAATTTACTAAATAAATAAAGTCATGGATTTAAAAAAGACGAATGCTCCGGTAAATACAATAACATACAACAAAAATGTTATTGAAGAACCTACTGGAAACGTGTATGAAGCGATAACCATTATGGCTAAAAGAGCAAACCAAATCAATTCTGAAATCAAAAAAGAATTGACTGAGAAATTGGAAGAATTTGCTACATATAATGACAGTCTTGAAGAAGTTTTTGAAAACAAAGAGCAAATTGAGGTTTCAAAATTTTACGAAAAATTGCCTAAGCCTCACGCTTTAGCGGTTCAAGAATGGTTAGATGGTAAAATTTACCACAGAGATTCAAATAAGTAATAGTAGTAATGTCAGTTTTAAACGGTAAGAAAATTTTACTAGGTATTTCTGGTGGAATTGCAGCCTATAAAACAGCTTCATTAATACGACTTTTCATAAAAGCAGGTGCGCATGTCCAAGTGATAATGACACCTGCTTCTAAGGATTTTATAACTCCATTAACGGTATCTACGTTATCTAAAAATCCCGTATTTTCTAGCTTTTACAATCAAGACGACGAAAATGAGAAATGGAATAATCATGTTGAATTAGCACTTTGGGCTGATTTGATGGTTATTGCTCCAGCAACTGCTAATACCTTGTCCAAAATGGCAAATGGCACTTGTGATAATCTTTTGATTGCAGCTTATTTATCGGCAAAATGTCCCGTTTATTATGCTCCTGCAATGGACTTGGACATGTACAAACATCCCTCTACCATTGCTAATTTTTTCTCGCTTACTGAATTTGGAAATACTATAATTCCTGCTGAAAGCGGAGAATTAGCCAGTGGACTTTCAGGAGAAGGAAGAATGGCTGAACCGGAACATATTGTTGCCTTTATTGAAGCTGATTTAGAATGCAGATTGCCATTGAAAGGTAAAAAAATATTAATTACTGCCGGTCCTACCTATGAAGCGATAGATCCTGTACGGTTTATAGGAAATCATTCTTCGGGAAAAATGGGTTTTGATATTGCTTCAAGTGCTGCCAATCTGGGAGCTTCAGTGCTATTAGTGACTGGTCCTACACATTGTATAGCAACCAATCCATTGATAAAAGTGATTCCTGTTATTTCTGCTCAGGAAATGTATGATGCCTGTCATCTTTATTATGCGGATGTAGATGTTGCAATTGCAGCTGCCGCAGTTGCGGATTATAAGCCTAAGAATGTAGCTTCACAAAAGATAAAAAAGAATGCAGATGATTTCACTATTGAATTGGAGAAAACAAAGGATATCTTAGCATCTTTAGGACAAAGTAAAAAAAATCAGTTTTTAATTGGTTTTGCTTTGGAAACAGAAAATGAAATTGAAAATGCGAAGTTGAAAATTCAGAAAAAAAACTTAGATTTGATAGTTCTAAATTCGTTGCAAGATAAAGGTGCCGGTTTTGGAAAGGCAACAAATAAAGTTACCTTCATTGACAAGTTTTTTACTATCGAAGCCATGGAATTGAAATCGAAAGAAGCAGTTGCAGATGATATACTAAATAAAGTAATTGCTCACTTTTATGAAATGAGCTAGCGGATTGCAATTCAAACGGCAATGAAGGTTAGTGATTTATAGATGACCCATAAGAAACAATAGAAAGCTACAGATGAATAAAATAATTACTTTTCTTTTACTCCTGACTTTTGGGTTTTTACATGCGCAACAATTAAATTGTACAGTGACAGTAAATGCACAAAAATTAAGTAATGCAAATCAGCAAGTTTTCAAGACACTGGAAACGTCAATAAGTGAATTTGTAAACAAAACGGATTGGACAGGGCAGACTTTCAAACAAAATGAAAAGATTAATTGCTCTATGTATATTACTGTTTCTTCGAATAGTTCGGATCAATTTACGGCGACTATTCAGGTGCAATCATCGAGACCCATTTTTAATTCTTCCTACGCATCTCCAGTATTAAATTTTAATGATAAAGACTTTAGTTTTAGATATACGGAGTTCGAAAATTTAATTTTTAATCCAACAACTTTCGATTCTAATTTAGTTTCAGTAATTGCTTTTTACAGTTACGTGATTTTAGGAATGGATTTGGATACTTTTGTTTTGGAATCCGGAAATCCAAATTTTGAAATTGCCCAGAATATTTCTAATGTGGCGCAACAAGGAGGATCTAAAGGATGGGGACAAACGGATGGAAATCAAAATCGATATTTTTTGATAAACGATATTTTATCCCCGACATTCAAACAAGTCAGACAAACCCTATATGACTATCATACCGGATTAGACTTGATGAGTCAGGATTTAAAGGCCTCGAAAGAAAAAATAAAAGGATCGTTAATTAATCTGGCAAAATTAAATGCTTCAAGACCTAATGCCTTTTTAACGCGTGTTTTTTTTGATGCTAAATCAGATGAAATAGTTTCTATATTTTCTGGCGGACCAAGTATTACTATATCAGATTTAGTCGATAATCTGAATAAAATTTCTCCTTTGAATTCAAGTAAATGGGTGCTAATAAAATATTAATTGGTTTTCAATTTTTAATTTAATCTTTAGCTCCTCATTCCAAAACAATATATAGATGATAACGTCACTTTCGATAAAAAACTATGCTTTAATAGAAAAATTGTCTATCGATTTTTCAAAAGGTTTCTCAACAATCACAGGAGAAACAGGAGCTGGTAAATCAATAATTTTAGGAGCATTGGGACTGGTTTTAGGAAAAAGAGCCGACTTGACTTCTTTGAAAAATAAAGAAGAAAAGTGCATCATTGAAGCTCATTTTGAAATTTCAAAGTATAATTTGTTGCCATTTTTCGATGCCAATGATTTAGACTATGAAAATGAAACTATAATTAGACGGGAAATCCTGCCTTCAGGTAAATCCAGGGCTTTTATCAATGACAGTCCGGTAAACCTTCAGGAACTTCAGGAATTGAGCTTGTTCTTGATTGATATTCATTCGCAACAGCAAACCCAAGAACTTTCAGATGAAAATGTTCAGTTCGATATTATTGATGCCATTGCCAATAATAAAGAAACGATTCTGGATTACCAATCGCTTTTGAAAAGTTATAAATCGGATAAATCCAAATTGAATTCGCTACTGAAAAGACAAAGCGAATCTAAAAAAGAACAGGAATACAATACTTTTTTATTGGATGAATTGGTTGCGGCTCAATTAAAATCAGGTGAACAAGAAACTCTTGAAGCCGATTTTGAGAAGTTAAATAATGTTGAAATTATTAAAGAATCTATCGATAAAGGGTTGGCTATTGCCAATGAAGAACAGATAGGAGTATTAAATAATTTGAAAGAAATTAAAATTGCATTGCAAAAAATCGCTCCTTTTTCAGCAGATTATCATTCTTTGTTGGAAAGAATTACAAGCGTAACGATTGAGTTTGATGATATTTCAGAGGAGATGAATCGTTGTTCGGAAAAACTAATTAATGATCCGGAACAATTGGACTTAATTAGCCAAAAGCTTCAGAGTATTTTTAATTTGCAAAAGAAACATCAGGTAAATACTGTGGATGAATTACTGGAAATTCAAACAAATTTAGAAAATTCAGTTTTAGAGTTAGGAAATATCGAAGAAGAAATTATCGCATTAACGCATTCGATTGAGCAAAAAACGACGACATTAGATACTATGTCGACTATAATTCATGATAATAGATTTGAATCTATTCCGGTTTTATCACAAAAATTGATCGCTATTTTAGAAACTTTGGGAATGCCGAATGTACGTTTCAAAATCGATATTAATGTTAGTGAAACGTATTTTCAAAATGGAAAAGATGAACTTCAGTTTTTATTTTCTGCCAATAAAGGAACTGATTTTGGCTTATTGAAAAAAGTGGCTTCTGGTGGAGAAATGTCCAGAATTATGCTGGCTGTTAAGGCCATTTTGGCACAATATTCAAAATTGCCAACACTAATTTTTGATGAAATTGACACGGGGGTTTCCGGAGAGATTGCCATCAGAATGGGTGAAATTATGAAGGAAATGAGTCAGCAGATGCAAATTTTTGCCATCACGCATTTGCCTCAAATCGCTGCAAAAGGGAATGCACATTTCAAAGTGTTTAAATCAACTGTTGGTGATGATACACAATCGGAACTAAAGTTGTTAAACGCAGAAGATAGAGTGGTGGAAATTGCGCAAATGTTATCAGGAACAATCGTTTCTGAATCAGCCTTAAATCACGCAAAAGCCTTGTTGAACTAATATTTTGCTTTATATTTGTTCCCTTTTAGGAAGCATTTTACAAAAGCTTAAAAACAATTATACGAAAAATTAAATTAAAGAATAACCAAATATGATTATAGAACCTAGAATGAGAGGATTTATTTGTACGACATCTCACCCAAAAGGATGCGAACAAAATGTTAAAAATCAGATAGAATATATACAATCAAAAGGAAATATTAATGGGGCTAAAAAAGTCTTAGTAATTGGAGCTTCAACCGGTTTTGGGTTGGCTTCTAGAATTACAAGTGCTTTTGGTTCTAATGCAGCAACGATTGGTGTATTTTTTGAAAAAGCACCTTCGGAAGGAAAAACGGCTTCACCAGGTTGGTATAATTCTGCAGCTTTCGAAAATGAAGCGCATAAAGAAGGTTTGTATGCAAAAAGTATCAATGGAGATGCATTTTCGAATGAAATAAAAAAACAAACATTAGATCTAATCAAAGCTGATTTAGGCCAAATTGATTTAATTATTTATAGTTTAGCTTCCCCTGTTCGTGTTCATCCGGTTACTGGTGTTATGCATCGTTCTGTTTTGAAACCAATTGGTAGTACTTTTACGAACAAAACGGTTGATTTCCATTCGGGTAAAGTTTCCGAAATTTCTATTGAGCCTTGTAGTGGTGATGACATTGAAAATACGATTGCTGTAATGGGTGGTGAAGATTGGGGTATGTGGATTGACGCTTTAAAATCGGAGAATTTATTGGCACCTGGAGCTACAACTGTTGCTTATTCTTATATTGGACCATCATTGACTGAAGCAGTTTATAGAAAAGGAACAATAGGTCGTGCTAAAGATCATCTTGAAGCGACAGCATTTGCTATCACTGACAGTTTAGCGGATATTGATGGAAAAGCATATGTTTCTGTAAACAAAGCATTAGTAACTCAAGCAAGTTCTGCGATTCCTGTTATTCCATTGTATATTTCTTTATTGTACAAAATAATGAAGGAAGAAGGAATTCATGAAGGTTGTATTGAGCAAATTCAGCGTTTATACCAAGAAAGATTGTATACCGGAAATGAAGTTCCTGTAGATGAGAAAGGAAGAATCCGTATTGACGATTTAGAAATGCGTCCTGATGTTCAAGAAAAAGTGGCTAAATTATGGATTGAGGCTGTTACCGAAAACTTATCTGAAATAGGTGATTTAGAAGGGTATAGAAAAGATTTTTACAATCTGTTTGGCTTTAACGTTCAAGGAGTAGATTATAAATTAGATACAAACGAAGTGGTAAACATCGAAAGTATTGCGTAAGCTTAATTTACTAAATTAAATATTAAAACCATCAATTAATAGTTGATGGTTTTTTTATGGATAAAGATTATATTTGTTAAAATTTTTTGAGTCTCAAAAGCATCTTTAATACCACATTCTTAATTTATGTTATTTTCCCTGATTATACCAGTTTACAATCGTCCTGACGAAGTTGATGAACTTTTAGAAAGTCTGTCTCATTCAAGTTACAACGAAATTTTTGAAATTGTTATTATTGAAGATGGCTCTTCCATAGTTTGTAAAGATGTAGCTCAAAAATATGGTGACAGACTTGATATTTCCTATTATTACAAGGAAAATTCTGGGCCCGGAGATTCCAGAAATTACGGAATGAAAAAAGCTAGAGGAGATTATTTTATCATTTTCGATTCGGATTGTATTATTCCAAAAGACTATTTATCAGAGGTTTATAAAGCTTTAAAACAGAATTATGTAGATTGTTTTGGTGGACCTGATAAGGCTTTAGACAGTTTTTCAGATATTCAAAAAGCAATTAATTTTGCAATGACCTCGTTCCTTACTACTGGCGGAATTAGAGGTGGTTCTGAAAAAATAGATAAGTTTCAGCCTAGAAGTTTTAACATGGGATTGTCTCGTAAAGCTTTTGAAGCATCGAAAGGTTTTGGGAACATTCATCCAGGTGAAGATCCGGATCTATCAATTCGTTTGTGGAATTTAGGTTTTGAGACTAAACTTTTTCCTAAAGCATTTGTATATCATAAGCGAAGAATTGATTGGGATAAATTTTCCGTTCAGGTGAATAAGTTTGGTAAAGCAAGACCCATTCTCAATAGTTGGTATCCGCAATACAATAAACTCACTTTTTTCTTTCCTTCGGTTTTTATAATAGGTTTTTTTATATCCTTACTATTATTGGTTTTTAATTTTGATCAGCTACTTCAGTTATATTTTATTTATTTTTTGGTACTGTTTTTGGTGTCTACGTATCAGAACAAGAGTGTTAAAATTGGGTATTTATCATTAATAGCAGTTTGGAAGCAATTTTATGGCTATGGATTAGGATTTTTAGAATCATTTATAAAAATCATCATTCTGAAGCAAAAACCGCAAGAGGTATTTCCTGAGTTATTTTTCAAAAAATAGTATGACAAAAATAATTGGTTTAACAGGCGGTATTGGAAGTGGAAAAACAACCATTGCTACTATTTTTCAATCATTTGGTATTCCAGTTTACATTGCCGATGATGAGGCCAGAAAAATTATGCAATCATCAGAAATTATTGATGCCATCAAAAAGGGATTTGGTAATTCTATTTTTGAAAATGATGTATTGAGTAGAGAAAAATTGGCTAAGATTGTATTCAATGATCCTGAAAAACTAGAAGAACTCAATAAAATTGTTCACCCTGCCGTAAAAAGCGATTTTGATCAATGGCTTTTACAACATGCAGCAGCACCTTATATTATTTATGAAGCAGCCATTTTATTTGAAAGCGGGAGTTATAAAAAATGCGATTTAATTATAACGGTCAAAGCACCAGTAGAATTAAGGGTTCAAAGAGTTATAAAACGAGATAAAACTACAGAAGAACTTGTTCTAAAGCGAATAAACGCACAATGGACTGACGAACAACGCATCTCAAAAAGTGATTTTGTTATAGAAAATACTTCAATTGAAACAGCCAAATTAGAAGTTGTTAAAATTCTTAAAATTTTAAAGATTAAACAAAACGAGTCTTAGATGTTAATCTTTGGTTAATGTATTATTTAATATATTGTTAAAATACTAATTTTGTCTCGATGAATAAACTTTTTTTTAGATTACTTGTATTGTTGATGAGTTTGTCTCTGATAGGAATAATTCTTGTTCAGGTGTATTGGTTTAATACCTCATTTAAAAACAATGATGAACAATTCAAATTTCATGTCAAGCAAGTTATTGGTAACGTAGCCGATAAATTGCAACAACACGAAGCATACAGTTTTTATGACAAATACAATCATTATAAAGATAGTACCGGAAAGGTTCCGAAAAAGGATGATTTATTAGAATTTTATTATGTTCAAAAGAATCCGAAAACAAATAAAACGATAATATATTCAAATAGTATAATATCAGAGGATTACAATATATCTTCAACGCTCTTTGATAAAAAATTTGACAGTGAAAGGTTTAAGAATTTTAATTCTAAACGGGTTACCGAAGTTTATAACAATAATAACATTGATAATCCTGGCGTTCAGCAAAGTTTGATACCAGATGTAAGGATTGAAAAATCTGGAAATTTAGATGTTTTAGACAATGCACAATTTGAAATTTTCTTTAAAGATATTGCTTCTGCAATGCCTCTGGAAGAAAGAGTTTCAAAAGAGACATTAAATAAACTTATAAAAAAAGAATTGGAAGAATATGGTGTAAATACAAAATTTGAGTTTGGTATATACAGTAATAATTTGGCAACAAAAATTAAGTCAAATAATTTTAAATATGATAAGGAAGCCACATACTCGATTCCTATACTCACTGATAATGAAGGGAACAATAAATACCAATTATTGGTTACTTTTCCTCATAAAAAGAAATTTTTATTGTCGGAACTCGTTAGTATAACAATATTGTCAATCATATTTACGCTTATTATTCTTATAGCATATTCTAGTGCATTGAACCAATTGATTCGTCAACGTCACATATCTGAAATAAAAACGGATTTCATTAATAATATGACCCATGAATTTAAAACTCCTATAGCGACGATTAATTTAGCTTTGGACGCTATTAAAAATCCAAAGATTATCGATGATAAGGAAAAGGTGTTTCGATACCTCCAAATGATTAGAGATGAAAATAAAAGAATGCATGCTCAGGTTGAAAATGTTTTAAGAATTTCTAAACTGGAGAAAAAAGAATTAGACATTAATAAAGATTCTAATAATATTCATGAGGTAATTAACGATGCGATTGAACATGTAAATTTGATATTAGAAGACAGACAAGGAACTGTTACAAGTCATTTTGATGCCAGTAGAACCACTGTTTTAATCAATGATGTCCATTTTACAAATGTGCTTGTTAATATTTTAGAAAATGCAATAAAATATTCCCCAAATGTCCCGGAAATTGATGTTTTTACCGAAAATGTTAAAGACATGGTTATTATCAAAGTTAAAGACAATGGTTTGGGAATGAGTAAAGTGGCCCAAAAAAGAATTTTTGAAAAGTTTTATAGGGAACATACAGGAGATATACATAATGTTAAAGGCCACGGACTAGGTTTAGCG
Organism: Flavobacterium esculini; assembly: GCF_048284325.1. NCBI lineage: Bacteria > Pseudomonadati > Bacteroidota > Flavobacteriia > Flavobacteriales > Flavobacteriaceae > Flavobacterium > Flavobacterium esculini. The sequence goes on from NZ_JBLVPI010000014.1 coordinate 107,618, forward strand.
TATGTAAAAAGAATAGTTGAAGACCACAACGGTCAAGTTTATGTAGAAAGTGAAAAGGGAAAAGGAAGTACCTTCATAATAAAATTACCATTAATAAATTAAAATATGGAAAATGTAAATAAAAAAATACTTTTAGTGGAGGATGACCTTAATTTTGGTGCAGTACTAAAAGATTATTTAATGCTAAATGATTTTGATGTCACTTTGGCTAAAAACGGAATGGAAGGATTTGAAAAGTTCAAAAAAGATACTTACGATTTGTGTATTCTAGATGTAATGATGCCATATAAAGATGGCTATACATTAGCTAAGGAAATCAGAGAGAAGAACAATGAAGTACCTATTATTTTCTTGACAGCTAAATCTATGAAAGAGGATGTGTTGAAAGGATATAAAGCTGGTGCTGATGATTATTTGAATAAACCTTTTGATTCTGAAGTATTGTTGATGAAAATCAAAGCTATTATTCAAAGAAAATCGTCTGATACAAAAGCGGAACAAGTTCAATTTGAGTTTAACATTGGTAAATTTCATTTGAATTCTAAACTTCGTTTTTTAACATATGATAACGAAGAACCAATAAAATTGTCTCCAAAAGAGAATGAATTATTAAAAATGTTGATTCTTCACGAAAATGATTTAATGCCGAGAGAATTGGCCTTAACAAAAATATGGAGAGATGATAACTATTTTACCTCAAGAAGTATGGATGTTTACATCGCTAAGCTAAGAAAATACCTGAAACTTGATGAAGATGTTGAAATATTAAACATTCATGGTGAAGGATTTAGATTAGTTGTAAAAAATAAAACAGCAGTATAAAAAACAGTAGGCTTCGAGAAATCGGAGCCTTTTTTTTGAAACCATGTCGCAGATTATCTGTAATTAATTTTCCCTACTGTTTATATGTTTTTTAGAAAAGAATTTATTCTAAATTTAGCTGTAATGCATAACAATTTTTATTTTCTTTCGTAATACTAAAAATGGTTTCATTTTCAGAAATATTTTCATGAATGATTACTTTATCTTTTAAAGACAATTCTTTTAGAAAATTCATTTCAAAACTTTTAATCTTTTGATTCAGAATTAATTTTTCATCAACTAAATCCAAACACCATTCCAGGTATTTTACATTGTTGACATGATTTACAATATCTAAATCCGACAAGAATACGGTTTTTTCAAAAGCGATCTCTTTTTCATGATTGAAATTAATCTTAGAAAAACCTTCCACAGTGGCTCTTTTTTCCGAATATAATTCAAAATGGTCAAACGGTAAGGCCAATCCTTCCGGTCGGCGGGTTTTAGTGTTGAAAACAGCCCAAAAAGTCTCCGATCCTACAATTTTTTTGCCATTCATATGCATTTCTAAAGCACGCACCGAACGGGAATTTTCTAGCGAATTGATCCATGTTTTCACAGTTACAAGATCTCCCCATTTGGGTAATTTAGTGATTTCAACACGCATTCTGCTTAAAACCCAAGCTTGGTTGAATTCCTGCATATCCAAAAAACTAATCCCGCCAATTTCAGAATGTGCCGCAGCCGTTAATTGCAAAATATTACACAAATCAGTATATTTTAAAAATCCATTTGGCGCGCATTGCGTGAAATTGATTTCCCAATCTTTGCTTAAAATAGAAGTGAAATTTGGAGCTATTGGCATATAAATAATTATGAATTATGAATTATGAATTTGTATTCTTAGATTTAAGTTTTATTTTTTGGAATTGATATAATCAACAATAACTTCATATGGAGTTTCAAAATCAAACCATTTGGTATTTTCATTTCTTTTGAACCAAGTGAGTTGTCGTTTAGAAAACCGTCGGGTATTTTTCTTTATTTCTTCAATAGCAAATTCTAATGATATTTCTCTGTCAAAATAACTAAACAATTCTCTATAACCTACAGTTTGTAAGGCATTCAAATCTTTATTTGGGAATACTTTTTTTGCTTCTGCTTGCAATCCTTCCTTCATCATGATGTCAACACGTTGATTGATGCGGTTGTAAATGATCTTTCTGTCGGCCTCTAAACCAATAAGAATAGGAGTGAAGTTTCTGCTGTTTTGTTTCTGGTTTAAAAACGATGAATACGGTTTCCCGGAACCCAAACATACTTCCACAAAACGCATCATTCGCTGTGGGTTTTGTAACGTTTGCGGATTTTCGATTGTCAAGCTTTTATAATAATCGGGATCCAGCGCTTCTAGTTTTTGTTGTAAATATCCGATTCCTAGTTTTTCATAATTAGCCGTTATTTCAGAACGTTTTGCTGGATCAATTTCAGGAAATTCATCAAAACCTTTCAGAATCGCATCTACATACAAACCTGAACCACCAACGAGAATCGCATAATCATTTGTCAAGAATAATTCGTTGAGTTTGGCAATGGCTTCTTTCTCGAAATCACCAACGGTATAATTCTCGAATATGGATTTGTTTTGGATGAAATGATGCGATGCTGCCGCCAATTCGGATGCGCTTGGTACAGCTGTCCCGATAGTCATTTCCTTAAAAAACTGTCGGCTGTCACAGGAAAGAATATCACATTTGAAATAATTGGCTAATACAATACTCAAGGAAGTTTTCCCTATTGCCGTTGGTCCGATTATGGTTATTAAGTATTTCATATTTTTTTAGCCCAGATGGAAACGAAAACCCCGGAGTTATGAAAGTTCTTTTTTCTTGGTGTAAAAGAGCGACCAAAGGAAGCTCCTTTTATGTCTTAGAAAAATAACTTGAATGACGAGGAGTTGCAGTGTACAGCTGGAATTAGCTTCAAATTAGTATTATTTTAGAACTGCACCACAATGGTAACAGTATTTTGCGTTATAATTATGCCCTTCTGTTCCACAATTCGGACAAGGATTAATTTTATCAGACACCGTTTTTTTACGAAAATTGTTAGCAAATTCGGCTGTGACAATTCCTGTGGGTACCGCAATAACGCCATATCCCATTATCATAACGATAGAGGCAATGAATTGTCCCAAAGGCGTAATAGGTGAAATATCTCCATAACCCACCGTGGTGAGTGTTACAATAGTCCAGTAAATACTGGTAGGAATACTTGTAAAACCGCTTTCTTCTCCTTCAACCACATACATTACAGAACCGATTATGATGCTGCTGATTAGCATAAAATAGATAAAAATAAGAATTTTTCCTCTACTCGCAATCAATGCTTCCTTTAAGTGAATGGACTGGCTGGAAAATTTGGGATGTTTCAAAATCTTGAATAAACGCAGTAATTTAATGGCTCGAATGACCGTTAAAATACTTGCTCCTGCCAAAATAAAGGACAAATACATAGGCAAAATAGCCATTAAATCAATAATCCCATAGAAACTAAAAATGTACTTTATAGGTTTGTTTATTGACAGAATTCTAAGAAGGTATTCTAGTGTAAAAAAAACGGTAATAATCCATTCCAGCACAATGAGTTCATGATGGTATTTTATATCAAAACCTTTGACTGTTTCTAGCATAACTATGAAGACGCTCAGTAGAATAACCCCTAAAAGAATAAGGTCAAACAGGCGTCCGGAAGCCGTATTTGTTCCGTAGATTACAATATTGGTTTGATGTCTGAAACTGTCAAATTTCGATTTTATTGTTTTCATATTTGATTGATAATAAATATAATATGATTAAAATCGTATAATTTTGAGCGTTTTACTTTTTCGAATCTGACTTTGAATGATATTGCGAATATCCCGGTTGCTTTGCATTGGGATTATAATGTTTTTAAGGATTTCGATATTGTTGATTTGATAATTTAAATCATAAAAAGCATATCCTTTATAAATCCCATTTTCTATCAAAACTGCAGAGCGCTCATTGATGGTTCTTCCTCGATCAATAAGCATCATATTTTGATTTTCAAAACTGTTTTTGTCGATGAATGCCTGAACTCTTGCGTTGTATTCTTCGGCAGAAATTTCGCCTGTGCAAGCACCGTCACATTCTTTTATATTGTATTGAAAACAGTTTGTTTTTGAAGTATACAAACCCGTTAATTTTTGGCATAAATTGTAATGGGAAGTGATTCTAAACAAGGCGTCTTTTCCTTCTTGTAACGAAGTAAATGAAGTTATTTCTTTTTTTCGACCGTCCGCTTTTTGAAGTTTTAAATTGAGATAACCCTTTTCGTCTTTTTCGGCATATAAAGCCAATTGGAAAATGCTTTTTCTTTGCGCCCGATTATGGATTGGTTTATTGACTTTTATTTCTTCGCTTTCTTTTAAAAGTGCGATTAATTCACTTCCGGTTTCATCATAAGTTACCGTGAAAACCTCGGCTTGGATTTTCTTACATTTAGTAGAAGTTCCCGTAAAATGTTGGTTGATTCGTTTTTTAATGTTTCGGCTTTTGCCAATATAAATCAGATTTCCTTTTTCATTGTGAATGTAATACGTTCCCGTTTTGGCAGGTATGCTTGCGACAATATCCAATAATTTTGGAGCGATTCCTTTTTCGATTTCTAGCTTTATGAAATCTTTTACAATTTCTTTTTCTACATCTTTCTCTAAAAGGATTTTAAATAGTTTTACCGTCGCCAACGCATCACCACTCGCTCTATGTCTGTCTGCCATTGGGATTCCAAGGGCGCGTACCAGTTTTCCTAAACTATGGGAAGGTTGCTCTGGTAATAATTTTTTTGATAATTCAACTGTACAAAGTGTTCTGGCTTCAAAATCGTATCCCAATCGTCTGAATTCGGTTCTTAAGATTCTGTAATCAAAGGAAGCATTATGAGCGACTATGACACAATCATTCGTCATTTCGATAATGCGTTTGGCTACTTCAAAAAACTTGGGAGCAGAGCTCAACATGGCGTTATTAATCCCCGTCAATTTTACAACAAAAGGCTGAATTGGAATTTCGGGATTGACCAAACTGATGAATTGATCCACAACTTCATGACCATCAAATTTATAGATGGCGATTTCAGTAATTCCTTCTTCGTTGAATTGTCCCCCAGTGGTTTCTATGTCTAGTATTGCGTACAAATTTTAGTCTTCAGTGTTACTTTTTTAGTAATCAGTTTTTTAAGTAGTAATTTTCAAATCTGAAATTAAAAATATTAATCCTCAATCAAAAATCAAATTATCTTACTCCAAAGATACTACTTCCTATTCGAACCATCGTGCTTCCGCATTCAATTGCGAGTTGATAATCACCAGACATTCCCATTGATAATATTGATGCCGTAGAGACGCGATGAATCGCGTCTGTACTGCTAATCGTGTCAAAAATCGATTTCAAATGAGTGAATTCTTTCTTGATTTGCTCTTTATTATCGGTAAAACTTGCCATTCCCATTAGTCCTAAAATCCGAATGTTTTTCATTTCCTGAAATTCACTTGAAGATAGGAGAGATGCGAGTTCTTCCTCGTCAAGTCCAAATTTGGTCTCCTCTTCGGCAATATGAATTTGCAATAAACAATCGATAACTCTATTATTTTTTTGCGCTTGTTTGTTGATTTCCTGCAATAATTTCAAACTATCCACTCCATGAATCAAGCTCACAAATTGTGCCATAAATTTGACTTTATTGGTCTGAACGTGACCAATCATATGCCATTGAATGTCTTTGGGCATTTGTTCCCATTTCTCGGCCATTTCCTGGATTTTGTTTTCCCCAAAAATACGCTGTCCGGCCGCATAAGCTTCCATCAAATCAGCAACAGGTTTGGTTTTTGAAACAGCAACAAGAGTTACGTGCTCTGGTAAAGTAGATTTTATTTTGAGAAGGTTTTGTACGATTGACATATTAAATAAATTGTTTAGCAATTTTCTCTGCTTTTTTGCTTTCAGAATAATCGTAGAAACCTTCACCGGTTTTCACTCCCATTTTTCCTGCACGAACCATATTTACTAATAATGGACAAGGAGCATATTTTGGGTTTTTGAATCCGTCGTACATTACATTTAAAATGGCTAAACAGACATCAAGACCAATAAAATCAGCTAGTTGTAAAGGTCCCATAGGATGGCCCATTCCTAGTTTCATAACCGTGTCAATTTCATAGACACCTGCCACTTTGTTATATAATGTTTCGATGGCTTCGTTAATCATGGGCATCAAAATTCTATTGGCAACAAAACCAGGATAATCGTTTACTTCAACAGGCGTTTTTCCTAATTTCTCAGATAAGTCCATGATGATTTTAGTCACTTCGTCGCTCGTATTATACCCACGAATGATTTCCACCAATTTCATAATAGGCACCGGATTCATAAAATGCATTCCAATAACACGTTCCGGATGTGCTACCACCGCTCCAATTTGTGTAATGGAAATGGAAGAAGTATTGGTTGCCAAAATCGTATTATGAGAACAAGCTTCGTTTAACTGTTTGAAAATATTCAGTTTTAATTCAACATTTTCCGTAGCTGCTTCAATCACTAAGTCAACACCTACAACACCATCTTTGATATCTGTGTAGGTGATTATATTGGTAATTGTTTTGGCTATATCTTCTTGAGTGATGGTTCCTTTGGTAAACATTCGGTCTAAATTAGCAGCAATAGTTGCCATTCCTTTATCTAAAGATTTTTCGGAAACATCAATTAATTTTACGGTAAAACCACTTTGGGCAAAAGTATGGGCAATTCCGTTACCCATTGTTCCAGCTCCGATTACAGCTATTGTTTTCATTGGTATTTTGTTTAAAGTCAAAAAAGTTTAACGTTTAAAGTACTATTGAATCCTTTAAACCTTAAACTTTAACGTATTTTTTAATTTATTTTTTAAAACAATTGATAATTTGGTATGCCACTCTTAAAGCTTCGGTTGCTTGTTCTAATGTTACAACTGGAGTAGTATTATTGTTGATGGCATCAGCAAATGATTCCAATTCGTCAAGAATAGCATTGTTTTGTTCCACATCAGGATTGGAGAAGTAGATTTGTTTTTTTACACCTTCAGCATTTTGTAGAATGATATCAAAATCACCAGGCACTTCTGGAGCATCTTTCATTTTTACCACTTCGCATTTCTTTTCAAGGAAATCAACTGAGATATAGGCATCTTTCTGAAAGAAACGCGATTTACGCATGTTCTTCATCGAAATTCTGCTCGCTGTTAAATTAGCTACACAACCGTTTTCGAATTCGATTCGGGCATTGGCAATATCAGGAGTTTCACTTATAACGGAAACGCCACTGGCATTAATATTTTTTACTTTAGATTTTACAACGCTCAAAATAGCATCAATATCATGAATCATCAAATCAAGAACAACTGGAACATCCGTACCACGAGGATTGAATTCAGCCAAACGGTGTGTTTCAATAAACATAGGATTTTCAATCATGTTTTTGGTAGCGATAAACGCTGGATTGAAACGTTCTACATGTCCTACCTGTCCTTTGATATTGTATTCTTTGGCTAAAGCAATTATTTCTTCCGCTTCTTCAACAGTTGTAGAAATGGGTTTTTCAATAAAAACGTGCTTTCCTGATTTGATAGAAACTTTAGCACATTTGTAATGAGAAAGGGTAGGAGTGACGATGTCTATAACATCAACAGCATGAATTAATTTGGCTATAGTCTCAAATTGTTTGTAGCCAAATTCAGCAGCGATTTTGGCTCCATTTTCAAGATTTTCATCATAAAAACCAACCAATTCATATTTTTCTGATTGTTGTAATAAACGCAAATGTATTTTTCCTAGATGACCGGCACCTAATACTCCAATTTTCAGCATAATTATGTAATTTGTACAAAAATAGCAATTAATTGATTAATTTTTTATTGATAATGAACAATTATTTAATGTATTTTAAATTCAATTTTCAATATTTGATATTAGAAATTCTTTTCTATTTTTGCCAAAATAAAATAGTAAACTTTGAAAGACACAGCCAAACATCAAGGACTTCGGAATCAGTTAGTAAGCACTTTGGAACAAAAAGGGATTACTGATAAAAGTGTTTTGGCTGCGATAAAAAAAATCCCAAGACACTTGTTTTTAAATTCCAGTTTTGAAGATTATGCCTATCAAGACAAAGCATTTCCTATTGGCGCAGGGCAAACCATTTCTCAACCGTATACAGTAGCTTTTCAATCCCAATTATTAGAAGTTAAAAAAGAGCATAAAATTTTAGAAATTGGAACAGGATCTGGGTATCAAACCGCTGTTTTGTGTACCATGGGAGCAAAAGTATTTAGTGTAGAAAGACAAAATGAATTGTTCAAACAGACTTCTGTTTTATTTCCAAAATTAGGTATTCGTCCCAAACATCTTTCTTTTGGAGATGGATACAAAGGATTACCAAGTTACGCGCCTTTTGATAGTATTATTGTAACTGCGGGAGCTCCATTTATTCCCCAGCCTTTGATGGCACAGTTAAAAATAGGAGGAAGGTTGGTTATTCCTTTAGGTGAAGATGTCCAAATTATGACTTTACTAATCAGAAAAAATGAAACGCAATTCGAAAAACATGAGTTTGGAGAGTTTCGATTTGTTCCCTTATTAGAAGATAGAAATTAAAATCCCATACCCAGCCCTTATTAAAAAGAAGGAAGCTGAAAATGTTTTTTATTGGCTAATAATATTTAGATACCGTTCTAAACTTTCTTTTTCCGTTTGAGCTATAAATAAGAAAAAATCTTCTTTATTGTTTTTATTTTGAGCCGTTTCCAGTGCTTGGTAGTATTGCATTCTACTTTCATAATCCCCTTTTATATTGGCAATGATATAACCATGTTGCAACAAAATCAAGTTCATCACTAAGCGTGATGTTCTTCCGTTTCCATCGATAAATGGATGGATAGTGACTAAGCGTTGATGCATTTCGGCAGCCAAAATGATAGGATGAAGGCTATTTTTATTGGTTTCAAACCAAATGAAAAAATCTTCCATTTCTTTGGCAACCAGAAAAGGTTGCGGAGGCATATGACTGCTTCCTTGTATCATTACTTGGACTTTTCTATAGCGGCCAGCGTCTTCTGGATGGATCCCTCTTAAAATAAGATTGTGAAGAGAAAGTACTTCTCGTTCATTTATAGAAGTGTTTTTTTGCACCAAATCTTTGATATAAGCAATCGCTTCCTGATGATTAATGACTTCAAGATGTTCCCGCATACTTTTCCCCGAAATTGTCAAACCTTCATTGATAACCAAATCAGTTTCCCGAAGGGTCATGGTATTTCCCTCGATACGGTTACTTTCAAAAGTATATTCTAATTCCAATGCCTGAGCAATACGATAACTGTCAAATGACTTAAAAGAATCTAATTTTGTCTTTAAGGAATCTATTTCATCTAGGATTTTTTGTAATGTTGTAGATAACTGTTTCTTAGCAGCTTTATTTTGGTATCTTATTTCTTCCTCTGCAACCTGTAATGCTTTTAATGCGAATTCATCTTGACCTATTTCATAAAGAATTTTTTCTTTAAGCCAAGCTATCATTATTGTTTCTAAATCTATTTCAAGTAAAGCTGCAAGTTTCAAAACTTGATCTCTAGTAGGTTTTCTGGTGCCACTTTCAAATTTACTGATTAAGGCCTGATCAATTCCTAAAAGTTGGGCCACTTCTCTTGTCTTGAGTCCCTTCTGTTCTCTTGCATTTTTGAGCAGCGTTTTCATTTTATAAAAATGTTTTAAATTGTCTTGACAAGTTTAGTCATTTTTATTAGATAAAAAACACACAAATATGACTTAAAATTTAATTTAAAATGATTTTTTTATTCTGTCGAGGTCGCGTTTAGTATCTTGTTCTTTTAGCGATTCGCGTTTGTCATAGGTTTTCTTTCCTTTACAAAGACCAATTTGCAGTTTAGCCATTCCTTTTTCATTAGTGAATAATTTCAAAGGGATAATAGTTAATCCTTTGGCTTGTACGCTTTTGATTAATCCTTTCAATTCTCTTTTATTCAAGAGTAATTTACGTTCGCTTCTGGCTTTGTGGTTGAATTGATTTCCAAAAGTATATTCTTCAATATAAGTATTGATCGCAAAAAGTTCGTTGTTACTAAATTCACAAAAACTCTCCGTAATATTAGCCTTTCCTAATCGAATGGATTTAATTTCAGTTCCTGCCAAAACAATTCCAGCAGTAAATGTCTCGATTATTTCATAGTCGAATTTGGCTCTTTTATTGTAGATATTTATTGTTTTCAGCATAGGAATACAAAGGTAGAAACAAATCTACGAAACACCAATTGTTTTTATATAAATACTTAAATTTGCAAAATGGAAAACTCGAAATTAAAAGACCCGCTACACGGAATAACTCTCCAAAAAATTGTGGAACAATTAGTTGGATATTATGGATTTGATACTTTGGGAGAACTCATAAAAATTAAATGTTTTACAGATAATCCTAGTGTAAAATCCAGTTTAACTTTTTTACGAAAAACAGATTGGGCTAGAAAGCAAGTGGAAGACTTATATGTAAAATCATTGCCTAAACTGCTGAAATAAGTTTAATTTAATTTATAAGAAACCATAACGCCTCCTCTGTATGGAAACCATTCCCCGCTTTTGTTGTATTTTTTAGCGCTTTCATAACGTTCACCTGTACTTATGCTATATCCCTTGTAAAAACCTTGGTGCCATCCACCACCTAAGTAGCAATCTAACATGAATTTATCTTTGATTTTTACTTGATATCCTAAAGTTGAGCCTATAAAATAACCAACTCCTTTTTCATAATAATCAGTATTTAAATAATTCCATTTTTGAAAATTAAATATACTGGCACCAATATGGGCTCCAACATAAAACCCGTTATATTTTTCTTTAAAATGGTACCGATATTCTGAGGTAAAAGTGTAAAATTCTCTTGGTTTACCATTTATTGATTTCCAAGGCGAAGCTAAAATATCAAATTGAAAAGTAGATTTTTTTCCTATACTCGTTTCAATACCTACATTTGGAATTGCTAACATAGTAGTTAATGCATTAACTTTTACATAGGTTTGACTTTGTGAATGAATTGAAAAGATAAGAATTGCAATTACTAATAGTTTTTTCATGATAAAGTTTGCGTAATGCTTTGGAGAAGCATTTATTTTGGGGGCAAATATAAAGATTATTCTTTCAAAGCGATTACTAATCCATTTTTAATACTGAATCGGTTACTGAAAATTTAAATCAGATTCTATTCAAAATAGAATAAATAACAGTATCTAAAAAACGCCCATCATAAAATTCGTTTTCTTTTAAATGTGCTTCTTTTATAAAACCACTTTTTTGTAAAACCTTTTCAGAGCCAAAATTTTCGGGATCAATTAGCGCTTCAATTGAATGCAGTTGCATTACTTCAAAACCATATCGGATAGCCTCCTTTACAGCTTCAGGTATGATTCCTTTTCCATTAAATTCAGGCAGTAACATATAACCAATCTCTGCACGAAAATGTTCCGGTTTTATTCTGTAATGTCCAATAAGGCCAATGAGTTTTGGGTCGTCTTTTAATGTTATTGCCCAATTAATTCCTTCGTTAGTTTCAATTTTGGCATCAATCATAGCAATGTGTTCCAAGGCATCTTCAGTAGTTTTTACTAAAGGTCTGGGAATGTATTTCATAGTTTCGGGATTAGAACGTAAAGCGAAAATTTCATTTACATCATTCGCATCAACACGTCTTAATAATAGACGTTCGGTTTCTAGATTTGGAAATGGATTGAAATTTATAGTTAACATATTTTGTTACTTTTTTACAAATTAAAAGATTTCGATGCTAAATTCAGAATGGAATACTTCACTTCCATTTAGAATTTGAATTCCTTCTTTTTCAAAAAGATTTCCAGAATTTTCGTTTGTATCTGAATAACCAAACCAAGGTTCTATGCAAAGAAATGGCGTATTCACTTTTGTCCAAATTCCTAAACTTGGAAAATCTTTAAAATTTACTCTCAAAACAGGATTTTCATTATCTAAAATAGTCAATGAATTTGATTCTAATGTTTTAAAAATGAGTGCATCATTTTCAAATAATTGATAGGTTAGTGGAATTCGGTTGTTTTGAACGGCTAATTTTTTAGTTTTATTAGAAATCAAATCATTTTCAAGAAGATAATATTCCAGCGGTTCTTCTTTTTCGAATGCCATGGAATAGTTCTCAAAATTTCCGGGTAAAGCAAATGCTGGATGCGCCCCAATAGAAAATGGCATTTGTGATGCTCCTTTATTAGTGACTTTATATTCAATATGTAAACTATTCTCATCTAAGGTGTAAATGAGCTGTAATTCAAATGCAAATGGATATGCTTTTAGCGTTTCTTCAGAATATTGGATTGAAAAAATAGCACTATTTTCCTTTTTTTCAATTAATTCAAATTCCATATCTCTGGCAAAACCATGTCGGGATAAATTATATTCGATACTATTATATTGATAGGAATTATTTTTTAGCGTACCTACAATAGGAAATAAAATGGGGGAGTGTTTACCCCAAAAATCAGGATTTCCTTCCCAGATATATTCTTTATTTTTGTTGTTTTTTAAAGAACATAATTCGGCTCCTAAGTGTTTAATTTCGGCAGTTAGATTCGGGTTTTTAAGTATTGTAGTCAAAATAGTTTCCAGTTAATTTAAAAATTGATTTTAGATGGTAAATATATTTTATAATTTTTAATAATAATTGGGATTGACATTAATTTTATTTTCTTTAAAATTTAGCCAAATTTCTTGAAATTAGTTTAAAATTCTCTTTTTTTTCATTTATTTGTGATATAAATAAAATGAAAATGAAAAAAAGCCACTTCAGAGTCCTATTAAATTTGACTTTATTAGTGGGAGTTTCGTCTATTTGGGCTCAACAAACTCCTACAAATGCAACAATTAACGAAGGTTCAAAGTATGATTACCATGATGCTTTTGCCCCGTTTTTTTATACTAAAAACGGAACCAGTACCCGCTCAGCAAGTGGTCAGCCAGGATCAGAATACTGGCAAAACAGAGCGGATTATCAATTAACGGCACGACTGAATGACCAAAACAATGAAATTACCGGATCTGGAATTATAACTTATACAAACAACAGTCCGGACAAAATGAATTTTGTTTGGATGAATCTGGATCAGAATTTATTCAAATCAGATTCAAGAGGAAATGCTGTTGTTCCTATTACAGGAAGCCGAAATGGCGCCCAGGGTCAAATTTTTGACGGAGGTCATAAAATAAAATCGGTTAAAGTAATTAGTACAAGTAACGGAAAGACAACTGAATCTGTTGCTAAATATGTAATTTCTGATACCAGAATGCAGGTTTTTATTCCTCAGGGATTGAATGCTAAGGGTGGAATTGTAAAAATTAAAATTGATTTTTCTTTTATAGCTCCTAACGAAGGTTCGGATAGAATGGGAGTATTAGAGACTAAAAACGGTAAAATATTTACCATAGCACAGTGGTATCCTAGAATGTGTGTGTATGATGATGTGCGTGGATGGAACACGAATCCTTATTTAGGAGCTTCAGAGTTTTATTTAGAATATGGCGATTTAGATGTAAATATTACAGCTCCCTCGAATCATATTGTAGTTTGTTCCGGTGAATTGCTAAATCCTACAGCAGTATATTCTGTTGAGCAACAAAAACGTTGGGCGCAAGCTTCAAAAAGTGATAAAACGGTAGTAATTCGTTCTGCTGATGAAGTTACTGCTGCAGCAAATAGTACTGCTCCAAAAACTGAAAAGATTTGGCATTATAAAATTAAAAATGCTCGCGATCTTTCTTGGGCTTCCTCTGCGGCTTTCATTTTAGATGGTGCAAAAATTAATTTACCAAGCGGTAAAAAATCATTGGCGCTTTCAGCATATCCTATAGAAAGTGCAGGTAATGATGCTTGGGGAAGAGCAACGGAATATACGAAATCATCTATTGAAAATTATTCTAAAAGATGGTTAGAATATCCTTATCCAGTAGCTACAAATGTGGCTGGAAATGAAGGTGGAATGGAATATCCAGGAATCGTTTTTTGTGGATGGGAATCTAAAGGTGAGGATTTATGGGGAGTTACAGATCATGAATTTGGTCACAACTGGTTCCCAATGGTTGTAGGTTCAAATGAACGCTTATTTGCCTGGATGGATGAAGGATTCAATACCTTTATTAATTCACTAAGTTCTGTTGATTTTAATAATGGGGAATACAAAGAGAAAGTAACGGATTTACACGACAGGGCAGAAACGTTTACTAATCCAAATTTAGAAACGATTATGAGTTCACCAGATAATATGAAAGAAGCTAATATTGGTCTTTTATGTTATTTTAAGCCTAGTTCAGGATTAGTGATTTTGCGTGAGCAAGTTTTAGGTCCGGAGCGTTTTGATTTGGCTTTCCGTACCTATGTAGAACGTTGGGCATTTAAACATCCAACTCCAGATGATTTCTTTAGAACTATAGAAAATGTTGCGGGAGAAGATTTAAGTTGGTTTTGGAGAGGTTGGTTTCAATACAACTGGCGTTTAGACCAAGGAATTAATTCGATTAAATATATAAAAAATGATCCTAAACAAGGAGTTATAATTTCAATTGAAAACTTCGAAAAAATGGCAATGCCTGTAGTTTTAGATATAAAAACTAAAAGCGGAAACGTAACTCGAGTTAAATTGCCTGTAGAAGTTTGGCAAAAAAATATTGAGTGGTCATTTAAGCATAATTCTACCGAGGAAATTGAAAGTATTACAATCGACCCTGATCACGTATTTCCTGATAGTAATGAAAGTAATAATAGTTGGACTTCTGCCAATGGAATGGTTGATGTTGACATTGTCTTAGATGAATATTTAGGGACTTATTCTAATAAAAATTCCCCAATGAAAATTGTGTTTTCAGAAAAGAATAGTGTTTTAAATGTTGCAATAACGGATTATCCAAAGTTTACTGTAGAACGAATTGCAAAAGATACGTTCGAGTCTAAACAAGCTGGGCTTAAATTTCAATTCAATGAAAGTAAAAATGGCTTAGAAATGATTTTGAGTGATGGTAGAAAAATACCTTTCACGAAAGAGTAATTAAATAATTTTTAATTCTAAAAAAAAACACCATCATAATGTTGGTGTTTTTTTTTGTAAAAGTAAAAGCTTGAATTTTTATTCAGGAATTTGTTGACTCAAACAATGTAATGTTCCAAAACCCCAAATAAAATCAGTAGCGCTAATTCCGATGATTTCTCTATCTGGAAAACATTCTGAAAGTATATTTAAAGCTTTTCTATCATTGCTGTCGTTAAAAGTAGGCACCAAAACAGAATTATTCAAAATCAAGAAATTAGCATAACTGGCAGGCAATCGTAATCCATCAAATTCCAATCGTTTTGGCATTGGTAAAACCACAATTACAGGTGATTTTCCATTTTCCAGTTTGGCGTTTTGCAAGCGTTTTAAATTGTCTTGTAATGGTTTGTAATTGTTGTCTTTTGGGTCTGTTTCTACAGTGGTCACAATAGTATCTTCGTTTACAAATCGGCATAAATCATCGATATGACCGTGGGTATCATCACCTTCAATTCCGTCACCTAGCCAAATAACATTAGTAATACCAAGATATTCCTTGAAAACAGCTTCGTAATCGGCTTTGGTGAAATTTGGATTTCGAACCTGAATATTAGGATGCATCAAGCATTCTTCGGAAGTCAATAAAGTACCTCTTCCATTGGTGTCAATAGCTCCGCCTTCAACAATTACCGGTTTCCCTTTGTATAGTACCGAAGTAACTGGAATATTTAAAAATTCGCCTACTTTGGCAGGAACGAATTTGTCTAATTGAATGTTTTTATATTTTGCCCAACCATTAAAATTGAAATTCAAAGCTTCTCTTTCGGCACCGTTTTTAACGATAATTGGACCCGAATCGCGCATCCAACTTCTATTGGTTTTATGAATGATGTACGAAACATTTGTTAGGGGAACATGTGCTGTTTCCAGCATTGCATTCACTTTTTCTTTTTGGTTTTCATCGGCAACAACTAAAAAGACTTTCTCGAAAGTGGCCACTTTTTTTATAAATTCTACAAAAGCCCATTTTACAGCTTCATATTTTCCAGGCCAATCTTTTCCATTGTGTGGAAAACAGAGTAAAATACCTTGTTGTTTTTCCCACTCTGCAGGAAATCTTCTATTATTTGTAGTCATACAGCGTTTCTAGTTTTAAAGACTGCAAATATAAACATTCAGTAGGATTTTGAAATAGTGAGTAACCATTCATTTTTGAGCAATTCATAAATTTATAAGAATAGTTTTGGTAATGATTATATAATATTGAGTTAATTATTGTCGAGTTACTGCTAGGTATTTTTGAAAAAAATAAAAATATAGTTATGAAAAAATATGGTATTACAATACTAGCTGCAATTATGGTATTGTCAAGTTGTGAAAACGTCTCTAATAATGATGATACACCTGAATTAGTTGTAAATGAAAATGCAGCCAGTTTCAAAGAAATTGGTTCAATTACTGTCGGTGGTGCCGGAGCTGCTGAAATAAGTGCTTATGATGAAGTTTCTAAAAAATTATTTACCGTAAACAACAGTAATACAAATAGGATTGATGTTATTGATTTATCTAATCCATCCAGTCCAGTTTTTCTCACAAGTATCGATTTAACGCCATTTAATGGAGCTTCAAATAGTGTTGCAACGTATAATGGCAAGTTAGCAGTTGCTTTAGAAGCAAAACCAAACAGGCAAGATACAGGAAAAGTAATCGTTTTTGATACTGCTAATTACAGTGTGATCAAAGAAATTATGGTTGGTGCTTTGCCAGATATGATAACGTTTTCTCCTGACGGAAATTATATAATGACAGCAAATGAAGGTGAACCAAATGACACCTACTCGATGGACCCAGACGGATCCGTTTCTATTATTGCAGTTAACAGTAATTATGCAGTGACGACTTTAAATTTCGAAAGTTTTAGCAGTCAATTGAGTACTTTGAAAACAAAAGGATTCAGAATTGCAAGTCCAACAAATAACTTTGCCTCCGATATTGAACCAGAATACATTACCATTTCATCCGATTCTAAAACGGCTTGGGTTACCTTACAGGAAAATAACGGAGTGGCTAAAATTGATTTGGTATCTAAAAAAATCACGACTATTTTTCCATTAGGTTACAAAGAGTACAATCTTGCCGAAAATGCAATTGATATTAGCGATAAAGATGGTGGTGTTTTTATGAATATGTGGAAAGCGAAAGGAATGTTTCAACCGGATGCTATCACTAATTTTGAAATCAATAAAATACCTTATTTCGTTACTGCAAATGAAGGCGATGCCAGAGAATATAGTGCTTTTGTAGATGTAAAAAGAATCAGCAGTTCTTCGGTTGTTCTTGATCCAATAGCGTTTCCTAATGCTGCTGCTTTAAAAGTAGAGACAAGTATGGGAAGATTGAATATCAACACCAAAATGGGCGATACAGATGGTGATGGTGATTTTGACGAATTAGTCTCTTTTGGAGCAAGATCTTTTTCTATATGGAATGGAAACACAGGTCAAATTGTTTTTGACAGTAAAAATGAATTGGATAAGAAAGTGCAAGAGTTTGGGGTATATGATGATGCCAGAAGTGATGATAAATCCGTAGAGCCAGAATCAGTTATTGTTGCTAGGATGGGAGATAAAACGATTCTTTTCGTTGGATTGGAAAGAGCAGATGCTCTTATGGTATATGATGTTACCATTCCAGCTGCTCCAAAATTTTTACAAATTTTAAAAACGGGTGATGCGCCTGAAGGATTACTTTTTATTCCAGCTTCGAAAAGTCCAACCAAAAGAAGTTTAGTTGTGGTGAGTAGTGAAGGAGACGGAACTGTTAAAATATTTCAACCGGATTTGAATTAGAAGTTTGTTTTTAAATAAAAGTCCCTATTAAGAATAGACTGCCCCCAAAAAGTTAGACACTATTTGGGGGTATTTTTATGGAAAGAAAAGTCAAGTATAATTATGCGTTTAAGCTTGAATGTATAAAATCAGTATTAGAAAAGCACTATTCTTGTAATTACGTTTCTATTGAAAAGGGATTAGAAAGATCAAACCTTCGTAAATGGATTGGATTTTATAAAGAATATGGAGCCATTGGTTTGTTGCCCAGAAAGAATCAAAGTTATTTGTTAGATTTTAAATTGGAAGTACTAAAAGCTATTAACAAAGACTAATTGTCTCTGAGAGCCGCCAGTGTTAAGTTTTATATACCAGATACTAGTATTATTGTTAAATGGAAGAAAGATTTTGCTGGTTTTGGTTTAGAAACTTTACAAGCAAAAACTAGGGGCAGGCCAAAACTATGAATGACAATAAACGTAAAAAGTGAAAATCGGACAAACCAATTACAAGAGAAGAATATTTTTTTTAGAGATTGAAGCACTGCGTTTTGAGAACGAATTGCTAAAAAAGTTACAAGCCTTAATTCAAGCAGAAGAGAAAGCCAGAAAGCGCAAGCCATAATGGAGTTAAGAAAAGAACTAAAGCGGGAAATTAAATAGTATATAACTATTACAATAGCATAAGAATTAAGTCAAATTTAAACAAAATGAGCCCGATACAATATCGAGCTCATTATTATCGGTAGCGTCCTACTAACTGTGTAAGTTGAAAAGTTATTCTGAAAAATATTTGAGCTCATTTAAAAAGCTCAAAAATATTTTTTGGAAATAACTTTTTTCCTATTTTTAAACTACATAGTTATGATTATGATTGACAAAGACGAATTATTAAACAACAAGGATTTTTATAAATCCTTTAAGAATGCAGAAGATTTAACTTCATTCTTCAAAACGATGCACAAACGAGCTGTAGAACACATTCTTGAAGCTGAACTTGATGCACATCTAGACAATGAAAAACACGATAAAACCTCTAACGGAAATTATCGCAATGGACATGGGACCAAGAAAATAAAAACATCTTTCGGTCAACAAGAAATCAAATTTCCTCGTGATAGAGATTCTTCCTTTAATCCGATGCTTGTTCCTAAAAGAGAAAATATAGCTCAAGGTATTGAGAATGTTATTATTTCACTCTATGCTAAAGGAATGAGTGTTAGTGATATTGAAGAACAAGTCAAGGAAGTATATGATTTTGAAATTTCTACTTCAACTATATCCCGTATAACCAATACAATTTCAAATGAAGTAATTACTTGGCAAAAT
>NZ_JBLVPI010000015.1:0-118549 GCF_048284325.1 Flavobacterium esculini
AGCTTTTCTAAATCTTTTTTAGAAAATAAATTTTCTAGTTTGATTCGTACTACTTGCCAGTTTATAAAAGAACGTCTGCGTTGTTGCGGGTGCAAAAGTAGCCCCTTTATTCGCTTTAACAAGCTTTTTTAAACCTTTTTTTTGACGTTTCTTTAACTTAAACTTTAACTCGCTGGAAACATGCGCCTTGAAACGAAACTATTTTCCTCTACCCTCCCGATGCTTCGGGACTATCCAAAGGAAAGGGTGACTAAATGGATAAGATTAGTGACAATGATTATATATTTAGGTAATGAATACTACGCACATGTGAAAGCTACAGTCCTATATATAAGATAGCAAATGAATAATTTATCCTTTGTCAAAATCATAAAGTCGATGTAACATGACACCATAGCCCCGATAAAAGCGGCATCCTTTGTGTTTTTCCTTTAAAACACAAAGATATAGCGGATAGCGGGAAATAGCTCCTAAACAAAACACTCCCCCTATACCTATATATAAGGACTGTGATTTTGTTTTTACACCTATATAGTAACAAACCTTACATATATATTGTATGTATTTTTGTAATCGTCTATATTTGCATTCTTAAAATAATAAACAATGATTAAGATTACTTTGCCCGACGGGTCAGTTAAAGAGTTTGCTCCAGGGTTAACACCTATGGATGTTGCTAAAAGCATTAGCGAAGGATTTGCCAGAAATGTGATTTCGGCTTCTTTTGATGGCACAACAGTTGAAACCACAACTCCTTTGACTACGGATGGCAGTCTTATATTATACACCTGGAATGACGCTGATGGAAAGAAAGCTTTTTGGCATTCGACTTCACACGTGATGGCGCAGGTTCTTGAGGAATTGTACCCAGGGATCAAATTAACTCTTGGACCAGCAATATCTAATGGGTTTTATTATGATGTAGATTTTGAAGATCAGAAAATTACAGATGCTGACTTTAAAAAAATTGAAGATCGGGTTCTTGAAATATCAAGAGGCAAGCATGAATTCAAATTACGTCCGGTGACTAAAGCTGAAGCTTTAGAACTATATAAAGACAACGTTTACAAAACAGAATTAATTACCAATCTTGAGGACGGAACGATTACGTTTTGCGATCATGATACGTTTACTGATTTATGTCGTGGTGGCCATATTCCAAATACAGGAATCATCAAAGCGATGAAAATCATGAGTGTTGCCGGTGCTTACTGGCGTGGCGACGAGAAAAACAAACAGTTGACTCGTGTTTACGGAACTTCGTTTCCTAAGCAGAAGGATTTGACTGAATACCTAGAATTACTGGAAGAAGCAAAACGCCGTGACCATAGAAAACTGGGTAAAGAATTGGAGTTGTTTGCTTTTTCGCAAAAAGTAGGTGCAGGATTGCCATTGTGGTTACCGAAAGGTGCTGCTCTGAGAGACCGTTTAGAACAGTTTTTGAAAAAAGCGCAGAAAAGAGGTGGCTACGAGCAAGTGGTTACGCCGCATATTGGACAAAAAGAACTGTATGTAACTTCAGGACATTATGCAAAATACGGCGCTGATAGCTTTCAACCTATAAGCACTCCGGCCGAAGGGGAAGAGTTTTTATTAAAACCAATGAACTGCCCTCATCACTGTGAAATCTACAATGTACGTCCTTGGTCATACAAAGATCTACCGAAGCGTTATGCTGAATTTGGTACCGTTTACAGATACGAACAAAGTGGTGAATTACATGGTTTAACCCGTGTAAGAGGATTTACTCAGGATGATGCGCATATCTTTTGTACTCCGGAACAACTGGATGAAGAGTTTAAGAAAGTAATTGACTTGGTACTGTATGTATTTGGTTCATTAGGATTTGAAAACTTTACCGCTCAGATTTCTTTAAGAGATAAAGAGAATAGAGACAAGTATATAGGTAGTGATGAAAATTGGGAAAAAGCGGAAAATGCGATTATCAATGCCGCAAAAGACAAAAATCTAGACACTGTAGTAGAATATGGCGAAGCTGCTTTCTATGGTCCAAAATTGGATTTCATGGTAAAAGATGCTTTGGGAAGACAATGGCAATTAGGGACTATTCAGGTAGATTACAACCTACCGGAACGTTTTGACTTGACCTATAAAGGTTCTGACAATGAATTACACAGACCGGTGATGATTCACAGAGCTCCTTTTGGATCGATGGAACGATTTATCGCTATCTTACTGGAACATACTGCAGGAAATTTCCCTCTTTGGTTAATGCCGGAACAAGCTATTATATTGTCTTTGAGTGAGAAATATGAAATATATGCGAAAAAAGTTTTAGATTTGCTAGAAAATCACGAAATTCGCGCCCTCGTTGATAATAGAAACGAGACAATTGGCAAGAAAATTAGAGATGCCGAAATGCAAAAAACCCCGTTTATGTTGATCGTAGGTGAGGAGGAAGAGAAAAATGGGACTATATCAATCCGTCGTCATGGACAGGAAGGAAAAGGAAATATCAGCGTTACAATAGAAGAATTTGTTGCTATTGTAAACGAAGAAATCAATAAAACATTAAAAGTATTTACAGTTTAACTTAAATTATAAAGTCATAGCAATAAGAAGCAACAGAGGTTACCAACCTCGCGTAGAAAAAAAAGATGCACACAGAATAAACAATCTTATTCGTGGTATACAAGAAGTAAGACTTGTAGGAGAGAATATTGAACCAGGAGTTTTTAAACTTTCAGAAGCTTTAAGATTAGCGGATCAATTTGAATTAGATTTAGTAGAGATTTCTCCTAATGCAGAACCACCGGTTTGCAAAATCATGGATTACAAGAAATTTGTTTACGAACAAAAGAAACGTGATAAAATCTTAAAAGCGAAATCTACACAAGTTGTTGTGAAAGAAATCCGTTTTGGTCCTCAAACCGATGAGCATGATTATGAGTTTAAGAGAAAGAACGCTGAAAAATTCTTAAAGGAAGGAGCGAAATTGAAAGCTTTTGTTTTCTTTAAAGGACGTTCTATTATCTATAAAGATCAAGGTCAAATCTTATTGTTGAGATTAGCTACAGATTTGGAAGAGTTTGGTAAAGTGGAAGCAATGCCAGTTCTGGAGGGAAAAAGAATGATTATGTTCATTGCTCCTAAGAAAAAGAAGTAAACAGTTGGCAGTTTTCAGTTTTCAGACTTTAACCTGAAAACCGAGACTGGAAACTAAAAAATAAGTAAGTAAGAATAAATTAAAACACTAGGAAAAAATGCCTAAAATGAAAACCAAATCTAGCGCCAAGAAACGTTTCAAAGTTACTGGTTCTGGAAAGATTAAAAGAAAGCATGCTTTTAAAAGTCACATCTTGACTAAAAAATCTAAAAAACGTAAATTAGCCTTGACACACTCTGCGCTAGTTCACAAAACAGATATGAAAAGCATCAAACAACAATTAAGAATTATCTAATAATTCTTTAGGTTAAAACAATTTAAAAAATAACCTTGGAGTATGGCTTTTAAGTTCTCTTGATTTAATTCGGGACGCCTGCTACAAAAAAACAATACAATTATGCCAAGATCGGTAAATTCAGTTGCTAAAAGAGCAAGAAGAAAAAAAATAATGAAGCAAGCCAAAGGTTTCTTTGGTAGACGTAAAAACGTTTGGACAGTTGCTAAGAATGCGGTAGAGAAAGCAATGTGCTACGCTTACCGTGACAGAAAAGTGAATAAAAGAAATTTCCGTGCATTATGGATTCAACGTATCAACGCTGGAGCTAGATTGGAAGGAATGTCTTATTCTCAATTCATGGGTAAAGTAAAAAAGCAAAATATCGAATTGAACCGTAAAGTTCTTGCAGATTTAGCTATGAACCACCCAGAAGCTTTCAAAGCAATACTTAATAAAGTAAAATAAACGTTTTATCAACTCAATTTAGATTACTTACTTATATAGAAACCTCAATCGAAAGATTGGGGTTTTTTATTTTTAAATGGTATTTAAATCATCTATAGAAAATAAAAAAATATACTAATCTTATCCTTTTGTATTGTAATTAATTTCTGTACTTTCGGTATATGATACTCAAAAAACTACATTTTCCGATTTATATTATGTTATTGATGTTACTTTTTTTTTCGCAATCATGTGAGAAAAAAAAGCAAAAAAATCCTAAGAAAAAATCCGATGTTACGGAGATTAACAGATTCTTAGCAATAGGCCACAAACATTTTGAAAATGAAGAATTTGACAGTTCTTACTATTATTATAACAAAGCTAAATACGCTGCCGAAATAAAAAAAGATACTTCGAGAATTATTCATTCAATAGCTTGGTTGGCTGAAATCCAAAGATTTCTAACAGATTATTCCAATAGTGAAGCCACTGCTGTAGAGGCATTACCTTTTTTAGAAAACAATGAAAAATATCCCAATGGCAGATGGAATATCTACAACACACTAGGAAACAACTACTTATACACATACGATAACAAAAACGCCCTTTATTATTTCAATAAAGCACTGAATTTAAAAACAGACCCAATTGAAAAGGCTAATATGAAAAATAATATTGCCTTTGTCTATATGGAACAAAACAAACACCAAGATGCCATCCAGATTCTTTCCCCTTTAATATTAAAAAAAGAAGTCTTAGATGATGCAGAAGCTTACTCTAGAATACTGGATAATTTAGGGTATTGTTATTATAAAACTGGAAACCCAAAATCACTTTACTACCTAAATCAATCCAAAAAAATAAAAATCCAAAAAAATGATGACCGAGGGCTTATTGGGAGTTACTATTATCTTTCTCAATATTATAAAAAAACAAATCCAAAATTAGCTACTGAATACGCCCAATTGTCCTATCAAAAAGCAACCAAAGTCAATGCTATAAATGATCGCTTAGAGTGTCTAGAATTGTTAATACAAAACAGTACCGGAAATAAATCGAAAGAATTTGCAACACTCTACCTAAAAGTAAATGATAGTATAAATAAAGTAAGGATAAAAGCCAAGAATCAATTTGCTAAAATCAGATATGATTCCACTAGAGAAAAGGATGAGAATGTTAAACTAAAAGCACAAACTGTGCTTCAACAAGAACAACAACATAATAGTAATCTACTATTATATTTCGTAGTTGGTATTATTATTTTGATAAGTATTTTAATCTCTAATTTTCTTGTTGCCAAAAACAAAAGAGAAAAAATAAAAAGCTCTTACAATACCGAGATACGGATTGCTAAAAAATTACATGATGAATTGGCCAATGACGTTTTTCAAACCATGGCTTTTGCTGAAACACACGATTTATCTACTACTCAAAATAAAGAAATATTACTGAATAATCTAGAAACCATTTATTCCAGAACACGAAACATTTCTAAAGAAAATAGCACTATAGAAGCTGGACCAATGTTTCTATTCAGCCTAAAAGAAATGATGTCCGGCTTTAATAACGTTGAAGTGAACATCCTAACAAATGGTATAGATACAATCAATTGGACTACTTTAGAAAACAATAAAAAAATCACTGTTTACCGTGTACTTCAAGAATTACTTGTCAATATGAAAAAGCATAGTCAAAGCAGTTTAGTAGTAATCTCTTTCAAAAAAAATGAAGGAAAATTACAAATAGAATATAGTGATAACGGAGTTGGAGCTACATCTGAAAAATTAACCTCAAAAAATGGATTACAGAATGTAGAAAATCGCATCAAGTCCATAAAAGGAACTATTACATTTTACACTAAATCGAACAAAGGATTCAAAGTAAGTTTTATGTTTCCAATATAGCAAAAGTCTTAAACTTAATAAAATCTTAGTCCCCAAAGTATATTGCTTCGGCTATTATTTATGTATCTATTTTTTAATAATATACTGAGAAATTGGCTTTAATGTTTTCTCTGTTTCTGGATACAGCCCGAGATGATTGAAATATTCATAATTTCCATCAGACGAAGTGGAAACAACTCCAAACAATAATAAACAACAAATAGCTGCTGACCCAGACAGTGATCCAATTGATGGTCAAATGGTCAAACTCCGATTAGTCCTCCAAAACCAAAATAAAATGTTAATTCGAATGTCTCTATATTTTAATTAATATCTGTATTTTTGGGAAATGATTCTTAAAAGGTTCCATTTTCCCAATTTACATTTTATTACTAGTGCAATTATTTGCACTCCAATCCTGCAAAAAAGAACAGCAAAATATTCCAAAATCTAAAGTTAATACCGATTATGCAAAGCATTTAACGCTCCCTGAAAACTATTTTGAAAATAAAAAAAACGATAGTGTCTTCTATTACTATAATAAAATCTAATTCTGATGTTTCAACAAATAATGAAAAGATAATTTATTCATTATTAAAAATGGCAATCATTCAACAAAATGAAGGTGATCATTCGAGTAGTGAAACTACAGCCACTAAAATTTTACTGATAATTCGAAAAAACACAAACCAGCTTATAAATGTGCCGTTTTTAATTTTTTAGGGATTAATTATGAGAACTTATATGAATTATGACAATACTAATTTATTTTTACAATCAAGCCTATAAACAAGCCGATAATCAATTACAGAAAGTAGTTCTTAAAAACAATATTGCAGTGTTATACATGAATAAAGAAGATTATCAACATGCTATACAAATTCTTTCCCCTTTAGCACTAAATAAAGATATTCTAAACGGTGCCGAAAACAAAGCCAGAGCATTCGATAATTTAGGCTATTGTTATTAAAATTGGTAATCCAAAAAGCCTTGACTTTTTTAATCAATCTTTGAAAATAAGAAAACAGATAAAAGACAGCTTTGGAGTAATGGCCTAGACACGCTCCCTTTTTATATCTAACTTGAAAGAAATGATATCCGGATTCAATGCTAATGCATTTAATATATTTACTAATGGAATTGATACTATCAATTGGACAACTATTGACAATCATAAAAAAATAACTGTTTACCGACTGCTGCAAGAATTACTTGTCAATATGAAAAAGCACAGCCAATGTAGCATCGTCAAACTAACTTTCAAAAAAAATGAAAATAAATTACAAATAGATTACACTGATAACGGCGTTGGAGCAACATTTGGTAAAAAAATTCAAGAAATGGACTACGGAATGTGGAAAACCGTATTGAGGCTATAAAAGGAACTATTACTTTTGATACTAGATCCAACAAAGGATTCAAAGTAAGTTTTCATTTTTCCAATATAATAATACCCATATGTTCCGTAAAGTTTTAGTTGCCGAAGATTTAGACAGTATCAGCATGACAGTTGTTCAAGCACTTGAAGAACTTTCTGTTGTAGAAATCCACCATGCAAAATACTGTGATGATGCTTTTTTGAAAATAAAAAAAGCCCTTCAAGATGAAGAACCTTTTGATTTACTGATAAGTGATTTATCATTTAAACCCGACCATAGAGAAAACAGACTCTCTACAGGTGAGGAGTTAATTGATGCTGTGAAAAAAATACAGACAAACATCAAAACGATAATATTTTCTATTGAAGATAAATCTTTTAGAATAAAATCTCTTTTTAATAATTCTGGAATCAATGCCTACGTATCTAAAGGACGTAATAGTATTCCTCAACTCAAAAATGCTGTTCAAAACATATTTAACAATGATGAGAAAATCATTTCTGCTGACTTGTCTCATTTATTAAGAGACAAGTCAATCTTGGAAATCGAAGCCTATGACATTTCTCTCTTGAAATTTTTATCAAAAGGATTAATTCTAGACGAAATAGCATTGGAATTTAAAAAATCTGGAATCATTCCCAATGGCAGTAGCAGTATAGAGAAACGAATAAATAAACTTAAAATATACTTCAAGGCCAGTAACAATGTACATCTCATTTCCATAACCAAAGATTTAGGATTAGTATAATCTTTCCGTTGCACTCTACAAAAGGAACAAAAATTCTATCGCTAGCTCAACTAATTTTCACTAATTAATTTGAACAATTAGTAATTCCGAATCGTAGGAACTGAATATTTCATCAACTTTTTTTTAAAATAACCATCCCTTTTACGGTTTCCCGTAAAGAATTAATTTTTATTAGAATTATGTTTGGCCTGTTTAACTTTAAAATTTAAAAAATGGCCAATTTTACAACTGAAGACTTAGCATTTACAGGATATTCACAAACAGTCGAGGAAATAAATAATATCAATCAAATTGAAATTTATGATGCTATATATGTAGATAAATCCGAAGAATCTGAAGTAGTTCATTTTTGTAATCAGTTTTTAGAAAAATATAAAGTCCCTCAAACAAAGGCAAGTTTTCAAAGAGTCGAAAGTTTTTTACAACACTCTATTTTAGAACATCAAATTTATCGAGAAGAATTATTAGACTGGATTGCGAGCAACTGGATTAAATTATAATTAATCTTTTATTTCTATGAATTGATTTAGAATGATTAATTCAGATTAACTTTCAATCTTGATTTACATTTTTTCCAGCTTTACGGTTTTCTGTAAGCATGTAATTTTAATTCCGTTTAATTTTTTTTAATAAAAGTAAAATCTAATTTCATCAAAACAAACAAGCCATGATAAAAACAGATGCTGCATTAAATGAAATGCTAAAAAAGGAGAATTCAATCATAAATTACAAATGGGTCAAAAGAGTTGACGATTACTCAAATTATGCCAAAGAATATATTACACATTATAAAAAATCACTCAAGGGAGATTCAATTTCATTATCAAAATATCCATACATGAAAATAAAATGGGAAGCTTTAGGCCTGAAACTGGAGAAAGTCCAAAAAAAGGGACTCTTGACAAATCAGCAAATAAAAAAAGTAACGAAAATTCAGATGAAAATAGTACGTACTTGTTACAACTAAATATCCAATATCAAAACTCCGAATGAAAAAAATTTTACTAATAGGAATTATCATACTCTTCACACTTTCTCCTTGTTCTCCAAAAAAAGTAAAGAAACAACAACGAGTATACTACAATACCTATAATTATAAATATGATGATGAAATAATCAATAGAGACTCTATAAAGTAGATTATCTTAATCGAAAACTATAATTTAGTTATGCTTTGTCACAAATTAAAAATACGAATTTGAAATTTTATTGGAATAAAATATTTGTTCTCGTATCCCAATTTTTACAAGAATGGAGCTTAAAAAAAAAAATTATCAAAAATGAGGTTTTCCGTAAAGAAACTATTTTTAATGAAGCTAAGTTTGGAAGCAATTAAAATCCAAACTTATGAAACCTTTATTTTTTTTAAATTTTAATTTATTCCTTTTAGCACAATTAGCAATACTATTTATTGGTACTATTTGTATCATTTATTTAGTATATAAAATCTGGCAAAAAAGATAAGAATGCGGAAACCCATAAAAAATTGATTTTTAATGGATGTAGGTTTGGGTCAAACTAATTAATATCAAAAATATTATAGAACTAATTATTCAACTCAAATCATTGGCCGACAAAATTAATTTCTGATTTAAAACTAAATACTTCTTAATTTTATCAAGTTTTGAATAACCGATTTTAAATAAAAACACTATTTTGGCTAAAATCAATATTTTGTATTCCATATATTAAATGAAATCCTTCCTTTACCTCCTATTTCTTCTTATTGCTTCAGTTACTTTCTCCCAAACTAAACTCCTGTCCTGGAATCTAGAAAACTTTGGTAAATCAAAATCTAAAGAAACCATAAATTATATTGCAAATTCGCTGCAGGAATATGATCTTATTGCCATTCAGGAAGTGGTAGCAGGTTATGGCGGAGCTCAAGCTGTGGCAAAACTGGCAGATGAACTCAATCGCAAAGGAGCCAAATGGGATTATGTGATTAGTGACCCAACCAGCAGTAATGTTTATAAAACAGAACGCTACGCTTTTATCTGGAAAACAGCCAAGTTAAAGAAAATTGGGAGAGCGTGGCTCGAGAAAAAGTACCATTTGGAGATTGACAGAGAACCTTATTTCTGTACGTTTCAATATGAAAAAAAACAGTTTACTGTGGCTAATTTCCATGCTATAACCAAAAATAAACAACCTGAAACCGAGATTAAATATTTCAAATTTTTACCGGAAGAATATCCTACTTTGAATTTAATTTTTGTAGGGGATTTCAATTGTCCGCAATCACATACGGTTTTCAATCCCTTGAAAAAAATGGGATATCAATCTGTTTTGGTTGACCAAAAAACATCCCTGAAACAAGAATGTAAAAAGGATAAATGCCTTGCGTCAGAATTTGACAATATGTATTTCAAAACTTCGAAAATCAAAACAATAGATTCTGGAATTATTCCTTTTTACAAAAACTTCAATTCACTAAAACAAGCCCGAATAATATCCGATCACATCCCTATTTGGTTTGAATTAAATCATTCAAAAACTTCAAAATTTTCGCCATCAAAACTAGCAAAAACCATACTGGGATAAGAATCCTGATGAAACATATTTCCTTCGCTATCAATAGCAATCGCACCGGCAAAACCATCATAAGGTTTTAATTCGTTGAACGTTTTAGTAAAGGCTTCTTGCAATGTAAAGCCGTCAGTAACCCGAGTGACAATTTTAGCAGCAGTTGCATTACTTACAATATCCTCACCTACTCCAGTCAAACTCACACCACAAAATGCATTGGCATAATTTCCTGCTACAGTTGCCGAATCAGAAATGCGTCCCGGAATTTCAAAACCTTTTCCTCCTGTTGAAGTAGCCACAGCAATTTTTTTGTTTTGATCTAAAGCTACACAACCCACCGTTCCTGTCCCCAGTGCTTTCAGTTTTGCTTCATATTCAGCTCGTCGTTGTGGAATTTCGGTTGAAAAAGATTCGAAACCATGTTGTCGCGCAAAATTAATTGCTCCGCTACCACCTAAAACCCTATCGTCATACTGCATCAATATTTGTGCAACCTGAACAGGATTTTTCACTTCTTCGATATTGATAACACCACTCATTTTCTGAGTTTCACCGTCCATTACCGCAGCGCTCATTCTAATTTTTCCATCACTTTGTATCTGGGAACCAATTCCTGCATTAAATAATTCATCATCTTCCAAAAGGGAAACTGCATAAACAACGGTTTCTAATGCTGAATGTGTTTTTAAAAATGCATAGGAATCTTTTACAATTCGCTCAAGCGCATTTTGCTTGGCAACTTTTGTTTCGTGATTAGTAGAAGATTCTGAGAAAAAACCGCCGTGTATGATTAGTTTCATGGTATGGATATTGAGTACTGGGGATTGAATATTGGGACTAAAGCCTAAAATCAATTACCAAAACCTGAATTACAAGTAATGAGAAGATTGTATATGCATTAAATGCGTTTCTAGATTATAGGTGTCAAATTTGCTCATGACATGTGTCACCAAATGTGAAATTGAAATGGGTTGTCCTAATTCTACTTTCGTCAAATTAGTATCTTTTATTTCTCGACCATCAACCAAAATAACTAATCCGGAACCAATAGCTTCCATCTGAGTATTATTGGTAATCAACAATCCAGTATCTTCTCCAAGCCCTATTCCCAGTACTCTGGGATTCCCTACAACTGCTTGAAAAAGTCGGCCAATTCGTCCGCGTTGTACAAAATGGGTATCGATTATAACACCGTCTATTAAACCCAATCCGCTAGAAATTTTTACCTCCCCTTTGAGTAAAGCTTCAGAGCTGCTGCCTTGATATATCATATTATTAGAAGCTGCCGCCGCTCCTGCAGAAGTTCCTGCATAAATAAACTCTTCATTATGGTATTTGTCCAATAAAATGTCATGAAACGGTGTACCACCAAGAATGGAAGTCAATCGCAATTGATCGCCCCCGGTAAACATCACGATATCAGCGGCTTTTAATCGTGCTAAAACGGTTTCATCGGCAGCTTGTTCGCGTCTTTCTATAGTAAGTATATCCACATTTTTAGCATTCAAATACTCAAATGCTTTGACATATTCTGGTCCAATTTCTCTTGGAATTACGGATGCTGTTGTAATAACTTCTATTCGGGAGTTCTCTTTAAGTTTTGATTCGTTTAGTATCCTTTTTAAAATCCCAGTTTCAAAAAAGTTTAAATTGCTAGTTGCATTTTTATCTAAATCGGTTTCAGTAAAACTTCCTTTATCTACCGCACCTCCTATTATTATTAGTTTTCCTAGTATATTCATTTTGTAAAAATAACCAAAAAGATAAAAAAAGCCAGTGATGTAGCCTTTTTTTTTAAATTATAACAAACGGAATAATTATTGTTTATTTTTAAAGAAATAAATTTTGATTCCCATTTTTAAAAAGCTACTTTAGTTGCATTCTGTACTTTTTAAAAAAAAACTCGATCTAAATACCTGCCTTTTTTTCAAAGTTAGAATCTATCAATTTAAAATCAACCCATTACTCATCCATTTTTTAGTTCAAAAAATAACATTTCCGTTTTATGAAAATAATTAAAGTACAAGCCCTTCGTGGACCCAATATTTGGAGTATCCAAAGAAAAAAATTAATCCAAATGCGATTGGATTTGGAGGAAATGGAACAATTTCCAACTAATAAAATAGAAGGATTTAGAGCACGTATTGAAGCCATGTTTCCTACAATGATTGAACATCGCTGTTCTGAAGGTTGTCGTGGCGGTTTTTTTTCCAGAGTGGAACGCGGTACTTGGATGGGACATGTAATTGAGCATATTGCACTTGAAATTCAATCCTTAGCGGGAATGGAAACGGGCTTTGGAAGAACCAGAGAAACCAAAACTCCAGGGACTTATAATGTAGTATTCAGTTATACTGAAGAAAATGTTGGTCTTTTCGCAGCTGAATCTTCTGTTGCAATTGCCGAAGCCTTAATCGCAGGAACAGATTACGATTTGAATGCCGACTTACAAAAAATGCGTGAAATACGGGAACGTGTTCGACTTGGACCCAGTACAGGAAGTATCGTAGAAGAAGCCGTTTCCAGAAATATTCCCTGGATAAGACTGGGAACAAATTCCTTAGTTCAACTAGGGTACGGAATTAATCAAATGCGTTTTCAAGCAACAATCACTTGTAAAACCAGTAGTATTGCTGTAGATATAGCGTGCAACAAAGAGCTTACTAAAAAAATGCTGGACATGGCTTCGATTCCAGTTGCTAATGGAAGTATTTGCACTGACGAAGAAGGATTGGCTGAAACTATTAAAAAAATTGGTTATCCTATCGTACTAAAACCTTTGGATGGAAATCATGGAAAAGGCGCTTCAATCAATGTTACCAATTGGGAAGATGCCGTTTCAGGCTTGGTATTTGCACAGCACTATGGCAAACGTGTTATCGTAGAAAAATTTATTACCGGTTTCGACTTTAGAATATTAGTGATTGATAATAAATTAGTAGCTGCCGCAAAACGTGTTCCCGCTCACGTAATAGGAAATGGAAAATATAACATTCAGCAATTAATTGACACTACAAATCTGGATCCCAGAAGAGGGTATGGCCATGAAAATGTATTAACCCAAATAGATGTAGACAGAGACACCGAAGATTTATTAGAAAAATTAGGCTATACATTAGAAACCATTCCGAGAATTGGCGAAATCGTATTCCTAAAATCTACAGCCAATTTAAGCACTGGCGGAACTTCAGTAGATGTTACCGATATGATGCACCCAGAAAATATTTTTCTTGCCGAAAGAATTTCTAGAGTAATTGGATTGGACGTTTGTGGTGTTGATATTATGGCCGAGAATTTAACGCAACCGTTAAAAGAAAATGGTGGTGTAATACTGGAAGTCAATGCAGCACCCGGTTTTAGAATGCATCTTGCTCCTTCTGAAGGATTGCCCAGAAACGTGGCTTCTCCAGTTATTGACATGTTATATCCTCCGGGTAAATCCTTTCGTATTCCTATAATTGCGGTTACGGGAACCAATGGTAAAACCACAACTACCCGACTTTTGGCACATATTGTGAAAAATAATGGTTTCAAAGTGGGATTCACCACATCGGATGGGATTTATATTCAAAATCACATGATGGAAAAAGGCGATACTACCGGACCGCTAAGTGCCGAATATGTTTTGAGAGATCCAACGGTGGAATTTGCAGTTTTAGAAACCGCTCGAGGTGGAATTCTTCGTTCTGGTTTGGGTTTTAGCCGTTGCGATATTGGAATTATTACCAATATTCAGGAAGATCATTTGGGTTTAAGTGATATCCATTCTCTTGAGGATTTAGCCCGAGTTAAAGCAACAGTTGTGAAAAGTATCAAGAAAGACGGTTGGGCCGTTTTGAATGGAGACGATGAACATTGCATCAAAATAGGTAAAGATCTTAATTGTAATGTCGCTTATTTCAGTTTGAGTGAAGACGGTGATTTCATTAAAAAACTTTGCGCCGAAGGAAAAACGGTTGCCGTATATGAAAATGGGTATATTACCATCAAAAAAGGAGAATGGAAAATTCGCATCGAACGCGCCACTCACGTTCCTTTAACATTGGGCGGAAAAGCAAAATTCATGATTGCCAATGTACTTGCGGCCACTTTAGCGAGTTATTTATGGGGTTTTAAAACCGAAGATATTAGCTTGTCCTTACAGACTTTTATTCCAAGTGCGGCACAAACTCCGGGGCGTATGAATATTTTTGAGTTCAAAAAATTCAAGGTATTGATTGATTTTGCCCATAATCCATCCGGTTACAAAGGAGTGGAAGAATATTTGCAAAGTGTCGATGCGACCAAGAAAATTGGAATTATTGCAGGTGTCGGGGACCGTCGTGATGAAGATATTAAAGAATGTGCTTTTATAGCAGCCCGAATGTTCGACCACATTATCATTCGACAAGAAAAATACCTGAGAGGAAGAACCGAAGAGGAAATTATTGATTTAATCCTCGAAGGAATTAAAAATTCAGGCAAAATAGTTACTTATGAAATTATTCCTAAAGAAACCGAAGCAATAAAACACGCCATAAATTGTGCCGAAGAAGGAAGCTTTATTACCGCATTAAGTGATGTGGTAACTAATGCTATCGATATTGTACAGGAATATTTAGATAAAGAAAACGAACACGGAAGCGTTTAGAGAGGGTTGATATAAAGAAGGAGCCGAGAAATAGAGCAATATAGCATGGCATTACCAATATGTAAACGCAAAGTACAATAGAATTTTCGCAGTCAACTTAAAAAGAATACTCAAATAATATAGGAAAATGAAAGCTACATACGCAGTACACAGGATGAGCCTATAAAGTCAAAAATCGACTCATATAACCTATAATAAAAAACAATTATAAAAATAAAACGCTTATAACGGATCTTTAAATCCTGTTATAAGCGTTTTATTTATGGTCTAAAAGTGCCTCTAATCAAAATAAGAGATGTTTTTCAGAGGCCTCCTTTTCAAACATCCCCTTTTTTTTAGGATTAACTCGGAATATATTTTTCAACCACAACTTTGTTTAAAATAAGGTTCGAACTTAAAAAATCAAAAAGTATCTTTACAAAAACGTAAAATTAATAATTTAACATATGATAGTCTGGATTTTATTTTTAACTGCCATCTTCCTTTTTCTTGCACTTGATTTAGGTGTTTTCAATAAAACGCCACATATTATTAGCTCTAAAGAAGCAGGTAAATGGACTGCTATCTGGGTAACTTTATCTTTTTTATTTTCCGCAGTTATCTATTGGTTGTATGGCAATAATTATATTTCGAATCCGGATGGATTGAAACCAGCTGCAGCGTCAATAAAATTTATTACGGGATATTTAATAGAACTATCATTAAGCATAGATAATATATTTGTAATTGCTATTATTTTTTCTTCTTTTAAAATACCGCGAAAATACCAACATCGAGTTTTGTTTTGGGGAATTCTAGGTGCTATTGTTTTTAGAGGTCTAATGATCTATTTTGGCGTTTTACTTATCAATAAATTTTCGTGGACAACCTATATTTTTGGAATATTCCTGATATATACTGCAATGCGAATGCTGTTTACTGGTGAAGATGAAAAATTTGAACCCAAAAAATCTTTTGTATACAAAACGTTACGAAAAATCATACCGATCACTAGTCATATCGATGAAGAACATTTCTTCGTAAAAAGACGGCATATTACTGCTGCAACACCCCTTTTTGTCGCATTGGTAATTATTGAAGTTATGGATGTTGTTTTTGCACTTGATAGCGTTCCTGCAATTTTAGCTATCACAAACGATCCTTTTTTAGTTTTTAGTTCGAATATTTTTGCCATATTAGGCTTGCGTTCCATGTATTTCTTTTTGGCTAATATGTTAGAAAAATTTGCCCATTTAGAATATAGTCTTATTGCCATTTTAACTTTTGTGGGACTCAAAATGTTACTTCACGATTTTATCGAAATCCCAGAATGGGTATCATTAGCTTTTATAGCTGTTTCGCTTTTGGCTGGAATTATTGTATCTATAAAAATGAGTAAAGAAGAAGTTACTGAAGAAAATAGTTAATCTGCATATATCATAAAAATAAAAGCATAAAAAAAGGAAATCTTACGATTTCCTTTTTTTATTTATACTTCTAAAATTACATTTGAATTTTTTGAATTTGACTTTCATTTAGTTTTAAAGTCGACATCACCGCCTCAAAACTATTTTTATTGATTGAAGTGGCATAACCTGCAGGTACAATCACAATTCTTAAGACCTGATTCAATCTAAAATCCGTAGAAACTGTTTGCAAATTATTACCAATCATAAATACATTTACATCTCTTGTGGTATGATCTTGGTCATACCCAAAATCTAAAGTCCCGTCACTAAAATAATGAGTTTCAGGCAATAATTTCCAAATGTCATTACCTTGTGAAGTACCGGATAATCGGTATACTAATACTACATCCGAAGAATAAATCGGATAATTAAACGTGATTAATTTACTGTAGTCATTCGTTGAAGTAAACGAAGCATTAACTTCAAATACTTCACTAGTCGTGTTATCTACAATAGGTCCATCGTTTACGGTGCAACTCTGTAAACTAAATAATCCTACAATGGCTAAAAGGGTAAATATCTTTTTCATGTTTTTAAAATTTAAATGGTTAATTTTATTTTCTATATTCATGAATTGTGCCAAACTTTATTTTTGAAAAAAAATGTAGCTTTTAAATTAGAAAAACAACTAAAACTTTATGTTAATGCTGGGCTGTAAGCCAATAGGAAGGTTTATAGAACAGTCCAGTAGATAAGGGGAATGTCATCCCTTACCGCTCACAGAGCCGTATATGGACCTCTCGATTCATACGACTCATATTATGCAGTGGATTTAGTCTTTATTATTAGACCAATTAACCTAGCTCCCAATGATAAAATAAGTTTGGATAGGATTTTGCAATTTGTCGAAGCCATTCAACAGCTTTGATTTTGCTTCCTTTTAAACTTTTGCGTTTGTTTGTTATCCATTTTATCATTCCATGATGCAGATAATAAAAGAGAGGAAATGAACTCCTCTTACTTATATTAGCTAAATAATACATCCAGCCTAGCAACTTGTAATTCAGCAAATTAGCTAAATTTTGTATTGTTCGTTGGGTTTTATTATGAAAATTTAATTTTCAGAGCTCCCCAGTTATGCGTACTTTAGATTTTCGACTCATTTTGTAATCAAACTGTAGAAAATTTCCTCCAGATTTTAACTTTTTCATTATAGGTTGAAAAAATAAATTTTAATTTAATCCCAAACTTCGCCAAGCTTTCGACGATAGACAAAACCTAAATCAACACTATGCTAACATTCAACAAAAATTACTTTGGCTTTGCAGTTTTATTTTTTTTCATTGAGGTTTTGATAGCGATTTTTATCAATGATAGCTTTGTCAGACCATATCTCGGAGATGTTTTGGTTGTTATTTTAATCTATTGCTTTTTAAAATCTTTTCTCAAATTACCTGTTTTAACGGTTGCGTTATTTGTATTGATTTTCTCTTTCACTATAGAATTTTTTCAATTTTTAAATATTGTCGAAAAGCTACATTTAGAAAAGTCAAAAATTGCCAGAACGGTTATCGGAACTTCATTTTCCTGGATTGATTTACTGACTTATATTGCGGGAATTGCAATCATAATTGCGGTCGAAAAGTATGGACTTAAAAAAGAAGAAGTAGAAAACACACGTTTGTGACAAAAATAGCCTACATAAAAACGTCCTAAAATAAGTTGCGTTTTGATCCACTTGTTTTAGGACGTTATACTTAAAAATTAATTTCTTTATTCCATCAATTTTTCGCTGTAATACGCTATCTCAGAAGTTATTTTACCTTTATCATTAAAATTATCAATGAAAAATATTGGCAAAACAATTTTCTTTTTATCTGATTTTCTCGTTAATCTAAAATTCCACCACGACTGCACCGCCATTGCATCACCCATTTCGTAATGCAAATAATCAGGATATCCAACCATGTCAATACTCGTTAGGTCAAATTTATCAAAAAGCTTTTGATCGTTTGCTTTTTGTTCCGCTAATGTTATGCTTTTACCTACAGGTGAATTGATGTCCATAAAAGTTGCTTTTTCATCATAAAAACTATAGGCTTTATCAAAGTCTTTATTTTCAAAAGCGTAAATCATTTTTCTGACAATATTAATATTTTCATGATGATTATAGATTACGCCATTTTCTCTATCATTAAAACTACTGCCTATTTCATCAAAAATACTATTATTTGCATATTTAATAATTGTTTTAATTTTATTGTTTTTATCAACTACAAACAACCGATGCAAAGGCATATCAATTTTCACTCCCGTTTTGCTATGTACTCCTTTTAATTCTTCCCACGTTTGAACCCAGACTACATCTTTATTATTATCCTCTTTATATTCTAAAGCATCCGGATAAGCGCCTAGAGATCTTTTGATACTTAAATAATCAACATTATCTTTCCAAAACTTTACTTCATTCAAAAAAGAAGCTTTGTCACTCCCTTTATCATCTTTATTAGAACTCGTACCATTATGCGAATTAAAATCATCAGCTAAAAAGCTTGCTACTTTATCAGCGTCACCATTTACATAAGCTTGTGTCATGGCTTCTACTGCAGTAATTGCGGGATGCTCTACATAATAGTCCCATTAGTCTTTTTTTGTGCGAAAGTGATGCAAGTAGCAATCAGCAATGCAATTGAGAAAAATTTTTTCATGTTAAGTATTTTTTAGTTAATAAGATATTAAATTTAACAAAAAATACTGATTTACAGATTATTACACTACTTTTTTTTTCTTTAGTTTAAATTAAGAAGCTTTCTAATTATAATTTTTTCACGCCCATTTTGGAATCAATTTTAAACCAATCAATTCTTTATTTATATTTATTACAGTAGTATTCTTTTTCCCATTTTTCTTTTTTAACTCATTTTATCCCGTTTTCCATCATCACATAGTCTTTCATTTTCATCATTTTGGAAACGGATAATCCATACAGTACTTACTATCAGATTACACCAGTGAAATACAGTTCTTGTTTTTGTAATTATAAAACAGCACATAACCATTTAATTACCAAATTATTGAATACATTTTATTTAACTTTATGTGTTATATCCGTAAACAATTAAAAATTATAAAAATGGAAACAACGAATCAATCAATAGCAACCACTGAATCCAATAACCAAAAACTCTTAATCGTAAGAGAATTTGACGCACTCCTAGAGCTTGTTTGGAAAGCTTGGACAGATCATGAAAATTTTATGAAATGGTGGGGACCCAAAAATTTTACTTGTCCGGTCTGTGAAATAGATTTTAAAGTTGGAGGCAAATATCTTAATTGCATGCGATCTTCTGAGGGTCAGGAATTTTGGGGCACTGGAACCTACATCGAAATTGTTCCTTTGGAGCGAATTGTTTACACGGATTCATTTGCAGATGAGAAAGGGAATGTCGTTTCGGGGACACATTATGGCATGGAAGGTTTCCCGTTGGAATTGCTTGTAACAGTTTCATTCGAAGAACATGAAAACAAAACAAGAATGACACTTACTCATAAAGGAATTCCATCAAGAAAAATAACCGATTTAACCAATATCAGCTGGAACGAATCTTTTGACAAGCTTGCGGAAAGTTTAAAATGAATTGCTCTCGGCAAAAGCAAAATCTATTTGGCGTATCGCCTTGGAAGTAGTGAAAGAACCCTTGTTCCTTTTATTGATTAGCTGTGGCGTACTTTATTTTTTATTGGGCAATTACAGAGAAGGCATTATTCTACTTTCTGCGATTTTCGTTATTATTTTCATCTCTTTTTACCAATATCAGAAAACCGAAAAAGCACTTTTTATGGAATTGATAAATGATCCCGTTTATTCCATTGCATTCGAATCAGAGCAAGAAGAAAAAGAAATCATGCAGCGTCCTCCATGAGATCCAAACGAACAGTTTTTTTGGCTGAAGAAAGATTATACTGAGTGTCATGCAAGGCTTTTTATTGTTGGCTATGTTTTTTTCGGTTTATTTATTTTCCAAATTCCAAGAATATCCAGAAGGAGAAATAAGAGCTATTATTTTTTCGGCACTACTGCTTGGAAATATTTTTATCATTTTGACCAATATTTCAAAAACAAGAAATATTATCTTCGTAATAACCGAAAGAAATCCGGTTACAATCCCCATTCTCTTAACCGCCATCATAATGTTGCTGCTGATTATTTCGATTCCGTCGTTACGCCAGACTTTTAATTTTGAAGTAACGAATTACAATCATTTTATGCCTTCTTTTTTAGGAGCAATTGCTATCCTTATCGTTCTTGAAACCATAAAATATTTTAAAAACAGAAGCCGACAAAATAAAGAATCCCTTGTGTAACAAAAGGCACTGTGCAGCACTTATTGTTGCTTTACTTTTGTACAACAATTTAGTTAAAAGCTATTTAACTATTAATTAAAAAATATAAAAATGAGCTTAGAAAAAACAATCAAAGAAAAACAGGGAACAATCGTAGATGTGCGTTCCCCTTCTGAATTTATGGGTGGCCATGTAGCCGATTCCATTAATATTCCACTGAATGAAATTCCGCAAAGAATAGAAGAATTACAAAATCTTAAAGGACCATTAGTACTTTGTTGTGCATCGGGAAACCGAAGCGGACAAGCACAACTCTTTCTGACTGAACATGGAATCGAATGTTACAATGGCGTTTCCTGGTTAGATGTAAATTATCATCAATCTCAAATTAAATAAAATGATTAACACACTCAAAAATTTATTTGGATTTGGTCCAAAAGTAAACTACTCCGATTTAGTAAAACAAGGAACTATTATTCTGGATGTTCGAAGCAAAGGAGAATATTCAGGGGGACACATAAAAGGTTCCCTAAATATTCCGGTTGATACTTTAAGTAACAATCTATTTAAATTGAAAGACAGAAACCAACCCATAATCACTTGTTGTGCGTCAGGTATGCGAAGTGCTTCCGCAAAAAGCATTTTGAAATCAAATGGATTTACCAAAGTCTACAATGGTGGCGGTTGGAGTAGTCTTCAAAATAAAATTAGTCACTAAATTAAAAGCATAAACAGCAAAGAACCAGCCGAAACAGTACGTTAAATTTTGGAAAAAATCATACTATTCGTATTTACA
The DNA here is from genome assembly GCF_048284325.1 of Flavobacterium esculini. Lineage (NCBI taxonomy): Bacteria > Pseudomonadati > Bacteroidota > Flavobacteriia > Flavobacteriales > Flavobacteriaceae > Flavobacterium > Flavobacterium esculini. Next base: position 21,546 of record NZ_JBLVPI010000015.1, read on the forward strand.
ATTAGTTAATTAACAATTGATTCGATGATAGTTTGTTTAATTTTATAGTATTAAAAAAGCAAGTAATCAGTTTGTAAGATACAGGCAACAAATTTAATAGTACTTGCAACAATTAATCTTAAAAAAACAACTATTATGAGACCTGAAAGTAGTAAAAACGAACCTTTTAAAGGAGCTGTTCAAGCAAAATCAAACGCAGCACATGGATTGAGAGATTTATTTGAAGTTGGATTGAAAGACATTTATTGGGCTGAAAAAGTATTGACCAAAACGTTGCCAAAAATGGTAAAAAATGCTTCATCGCCAGAATTAGTTAACTCATTAAAAAACCAGTTAAGTGAGACACAAGAACACGTTTCCCGTCTGGAAAAAATATTTGAAGTAACTGGTATTGCACCTACAGCAAAAAAATGCGATGCCATGCAAGGTATATTAAAAGAGACCAATGGTCTTATCAGAGAAACCGATATTGGTATGGTACGTGATGCTGGGCTTATTGCAGCAGATCAAAAAGTAAAACATTACGAAATTGCAACCTATGGCACTTTACATGCTTTTGCAAAAACGCTAGGTGAAAATAAAGCGGCTGAATTATTGGCTATGAATCTTCATGAAGAGAAAAAAACTGACGCTGCCTTAACCGTAATTGCTTTATCTGCTATCAATAGAGAAGCTTATAGAGCTGATTCAATTACAAATACTTAGAATGTAATTTCATTGGAGAACTGTAATTTCTTACCGTTTCTCTATTTAATATAAAGCCTGCAAATGCGGGCTTTTTTATGGATTAGTATCCTCTAAATTAGTAATTCAGATTATCACAAACCGTAATCTATTGTACATTAAATATTCAAAAAAACGTTTGCTGTAACCCTAAATAAAAATTACATTTGCAGCAGTTTAACTTTTACACACAAAATGAAGCCTAACACACAACAATTAAACGATTTAACTATCCAAGTCAGAAGAGATATTCTTCGAATGGTTCACGCTGTAAACTCAGGTCACCCGGGAGGTTCTCTAGGTTGTACTGAATTTCTTGTAACCCTGTACCAAAATTTGATGGAACGCAAAGAAGGATTTGATATGGACGGAATTGGAGAAGATCTTTTCTTCCTTTCAAACGGACATATATCTCCAGTATTCTATAGCGTTTTAGCTAGAAGTGGGTATTTTCCAGTATCGGAACTAGCAACTTTCCGTTTAATCAATTCAAGATTACAAGGACACCCAACTACTCATGACGGTTTACCTGGAGTACGTATTGCATCTGGTTCTCTTGGACAAGGACTATCTGTAGCGATTGGTGCTGCACAAGCAAAAAAATTAAATGGTGACAACCATATTGTTTACACGCTTCATGGTGATGGTGAATTACAAGAAGGTCAAAACTGGGAAGCAATTATGTATGCTTCTGCAAAAAAAGTAGACAATCTTATCGCAACAATCGACCTTAACGGAAAACAAATTGACGGTACTACAGATGAAGTTTTATGTATGGGAAGTATCCGTGCTAAGTTTGAAGCTTTTGATTGGGATGTTTTGGAAATTGAAAAAGGAAATGACATCGAAGCTATTTTAGCAGGAATGACAGATGCTAAATCAAGAACTGGAAAAGGAAAACCGGTTTGTGTATTGTTGCATACTGAAATGGGGAATGGTGTAGATTTTATGATGTACAGTCATGCGTGGCATGGTAAAGCGCCAAATGACGCACAACTGGAAAATGCTTTAGGTCAAAACTATTCAGAAGACGAAACTGACTACTAGAATTAAGATTGAAGATTAACAATTTCTGATTGCAGAATTTTTTAATCTTTTCAATTTTTTAATCTTTCAATTAAAAAGAATAATGAAAAAATATACAAATACAGGAAGTAAGGATACACGTTCAGGTTTTGGAGCGGCAATGACGGAATTAGGTCAAACCAATGAAAATGTTGTGGCACTTTGTGCCGATTTAATTGGTTCATTAAAATTTGATGATTTCAAGAAAAATCACCCAGAGCGTTTTTTCCAAATTGGAATTGCAGAAGCAAACATGATTGGAATTGCAGCGGGTTTAACTATTGGAGGAAAAATTCCTTTCACAGGAACTTTCGCTAACTTTTCTACAGGAAGAGTTTACGATCAAATTCGTCAATCCGTTGCGTATTCTGAGAAAAACGTGAAAATTTGTGCTTCACATGCCGGATTAACTTTAGGGGAAGACGGTGCAACACACCAAATCCTTGAAGACATCGGATTAATGAAAATGTTACCCGGAATGACAGTAATCAATACGTGTGATTACAATCAAACTAAAGCAGCTACATTAGCAATTGCTGATTACCATGGCCCAGTTTACTTGCGTTTTGGTCGTCCGGTTGTTCCTAACTTTATGCCATCTGACGAGCCTTTCGTAGTTGGAAAAGCTATTGTTTTAAGCGAAGGTTCTGATGTGACTATTCTTGCTACAGGACATTTAGTTTGGGAAGCTCTTATTGCTGCTGAAGCATTAGAAGCAAAAGGGATTTCGGCTGAAGTAATCAATATTCACACCATCAAACCATTGGATGAAGAAGCGATTTTGAAATCATTGGCAAAAACAAAATGTATCGTTACTGCTGAAGAACATAATATTCTTGGTGGTCTCGGCGAAAGCGTTTCTAGAGTATTGGCATTAAACAGTCCAGCTCCACAAGAGTTTGTCGCAGTAAATGACAGTTTTGGAGAATCTGGAACACCAGCGCAACTAATGGATAAATACAAATTGAACAATCAAGCGATTGTTGAAGCTGTAGAAAGAGTTATTAAAAGAAAATAATTTACTTTATTTCTGAACATAAAAAAAATCCCATTCTGACGAATGGGATTTCTCATTTAGTGTCGGTTTTATTATTGACATGCTTTATCTAAATGCTTTTTGATTCTTGCAGGATTAGTAGTGTTACCACTACAGCTTGGAATATCTGCAAATGGATAAGACAATCCAGTCGCTGGATTTTTAATTTCTAGTTTAGTAGTATAATTATCGCCATCATCATCTACATCTACAAAATTAGGAATCCCATCTTTATCTGTATCATCAGGATTATCAACTCCTGTTGCCAATATACGCATGTAGCCATCTCCATTTAAATCCTCTTGGTAAGAGGGAATACCATCTGCATCCTGGTCTAATCTATTCATTTCATACAATTTGAAATTAAATACTAAAGGAGCATAAGAAGGAATAATTCCGCTTCCTGAAGCATAATAAGCTAATCCCGAAGGAATGAACATTACACCTGCCCCAAAACCGTTATGAGTTACTGTTCCGTCAGCATTAGAGCTATAGGTTCCCGTTTTGAATTGTGGAAATATTTCTCCCCATCCTGTGATAGTACTTAATAAACTAAAAAAAGATTGAGGATACTTAACTTCCTCAAATGGCGTTGTTGATAGAGTTGTAACCCCTGATACGGTTGTGCGAGATAAATATTCTCCTTTATATGACGCTAACACTGCATCTACATTACAAGGTGATGCCCCTACTCCTTCTCTAAGCACTAAATAATACAATTTATAGGTTATATTATGAAGACTTACATCTCTGCTCAAAAGCTTAGGAAAAGTGGCTTGATCTTTATAAGACCAAATTGATTTTTGAGTTCCTCCAGTCGGTATCGTTGTAATGGTTACATCTTGATCGTCTGCAAATCCAGGATGATCTATAACGGTTATATAACTTGTTTTTAAATAGTCTTCAATGTCAGTATTATCGGCGGCATATTGTACTGCATAATCTCTAAGTGGCTCAACTGTAGGGGTATCATTCTTCGAACATGAAAATAAAGAGATTGTTGTAATTAATAAAATAAAATAATACTTAAATTTGTTCATTATAGCTAATTTTTAAGTGCGCAAGATACAATATTGATTTATTTTTGTAAACTATTTAACTCCGATTTTAGAAAATTTATGAGAATAGACAAATATTTATGGTGCGTCCGATACTATAAAACGAGAAACATGGTAACTGAGGCTTGTAAAAAAAATCATGTTACAGTAAATGGGCAGGTTGCCAAGCCTTCAAAGGAGGTTTTTCCTACCGATAAAATTACGTTCCGGAAAGATCAAATCACCCAAATCATCACCGTTTTAGACATTCCTGAAAATCGTGTCGGGGCTAAATTGGTCGATATTTATAGAAGAAATGATACCCCGGCAGAAGCCTATCAACATTTAGAACTGTTGAAATTATCCAAAGAGCACTATCGAAAAAACGGAACAGGAAGACCAACCAAAAAAGACCGAAGAGATATTGATGAATTTGGAAATGAGATTAAAGATGATGACAATCTAGATTAAAAAAAAGGCTCTCTAATCCAAACCATATATCTCTAAACTTTAAACTTTTAAACAAAAACAATGAGCAAAAATATCATCTTAACAAATCAGGAAATTGAGCATAAAATAAAAAGAATTGCATACCAAATCTACGAAACCTTTGTAGATGAAGAAGAAATTGTTATTGCTGGAATTGCCACTAACGGTTTTACTTTTGCAAAAAAAATAGCTTTAGCCCTGGAAACAATTTCTCCTCTTAAAGTTTCACTTTGCGAAGTGCAAATCAACAAGCAAAATCCCGAATTACCAATTCACACCTCCCTAGCAAAAGAACAGTACGCAAATAAAGGCTTAGTCCTTGTTGATGATGTACTGAGCTCTGGCACGACATTGATCTATGCAGTGAGGCATTTTATTGACGTTCCTTTAAAAAAGTTCAAAACAGCAGTCCTTGTAGACAGAAACCACAAGAAGTACCCTGTAAAAGCCGATTTTAAAGGAATCTCATTATCCACTTCCCTACTGGAACACGTGCAAGTTGTTTTTGATGAAAATGGAGACAATTACGCCTATTTAAGCTAGAATAGCAACTATATCCATAACCGTCTCGTCGATTGTCTTATCATCAACAATTACCTTATGCTGCGCATGGTTGTAATAAAAACTTCTGTCAAAGAGATGTTTTGCAATAAACTCTTTCATCTCTTCGTCGCTTTTATCGGCAATAAGAGGTCGTTTAGTTTTATTATGAGCCAATCTATCGAATAAGGTCTCTATTGAAGCTTTGAGATAAACAGATACCACACTATCACCTTTTAACAACTCATGATTATTTGCATAGCAAGGTGTTCCTCCACCCAAACCTATAATTAAGTTTTCGGGGGAGTTCAATAATTCGATGAAAACCTCGTGTTCTAGTTTTCTAAAATAAATTTCACCGTGCTTTTCGAAAATGTCATTAATTGACAAATTTACTTTCTCTTCGATCTTTTTATCTAAATCCACAAAAGGAATTTCGATATTTTTTGACAGCTTATTGGCAATTGTGGACTTACCACAACCCATATAACCTAATAATATAATTTTTTTCATCTGAATAAAACCTTACAAATTAAGGTGTTGAGTAATTTTGTTAAAAAAAGACAAATTTATAATAAAATTGCTTGGAAAACTCCAAAATAAGTCCTTATATTTGCACCCGCATTCAAGGAAAGAATTTGACTCGATAGCTCAGTTGGTAGAGCACATCACTTTTAATGATGGGGTCCTGGGTTCGAGCCCCAGTCGGGTCACAAATTTGTGATCAACACATAATTTTCTTGAAGCATTGACTCGATAGCTCAGTTGGTAGAGCACATCACTTTTAATGATGGGGTCCTGGGTTCGAGCCCCAGTCGGGTCACTAAAGGTCGAGTAATTTATTACTTGACCTTTTCTTTTTTAAGGCCACGTGGAGAAACGGTAGACTTGCCAGCTTGAGGGGCTGGTGCTCGCAAGGGCGTGTGGGTTCAAATCCCACCGTGGTCACTTTATGGGACAAAGAAGAAAAATTCTTCCTTGTCCCATTTTTATTTAAGGGTATTCGACTGTTGATTATAACAAACACAAAAGCTTCAAAAATAATCAAGTTCACTTGAGATTATTTTTGAAGCTTTTGTGTTTTCAAAGCGGAGCTTTATTGGAAAAGTTTAAGTAGACCTCATCGCGACAATTAATTTGTGTCGTCTAACAAGTTAAAAAATATTTTAACCTTATTACCAAATCATTTTAAAGCGTCCCACCGAGTCTAAATAAGAAGTGCAATACTATTAAAACTCCTATCGACAAACTCGCTGTTGTAATAAAAAAAGCCCCTAGATAGAAAAATAACGTATTATTTTTATTTTCTTTTTTCATTGGTTTTGTTTATTTAGTTTCTTTGGTCAGTTAACTATTCTTTTACAGTATTAAACCCTCTCAACTTTTCCATTTGAAGGCATTTCTATTCCAAAGTAACAAGTATTAAATCGTTTCCACAATACCAACTTCTAGTGATTTTTTGATTTACCACATTTAATGAATAATGAGAAGATTACAACCTAAATAGCATTAGAAACGCTTTTAATTCAAACGAAAAAACGCCCCAATAATAAAATTATCAGGGCGCTTTCTATTTAATCCAAACACTTATTTCATTAATTGCTGCAAAGGTTTGAGTTGTTCTAAATCAATATTTGATTTTTGCAACACGCTTATCATAGCCATGATATTCGTAGGATTCATATCTTTTCCTAAAACACGAACAATAGCAAAACCAGTTTCTTTTTTATTGGCAAAAAAAACAAACTCTTCAATGTGCTCATCGGAGCCAACATAACTTACAGAAGCACCATCTTTTCCCGAACCAAATTTCATCAGCTGCTGGTACTTTTTATCCTTTAAAATCAAATTGACTTTAGCACGCTCCACTTCAAATTGCACCTTGTTGGAATCATTGAGCTTAAAAGCCAGAACATTCATCTTATCAAAAGATTGCAAAGCTATTTTTTGTTCCAATGTCAATCTCGTTTGATCTACATTCAATATTTCCGGAGAAACATCCAAAGCCAAAAAATTCTTGTTTTCAGTGTTTTCTACGAAGTATTTCTGCAAGGTAGGTTCTTGATTGCAACTGAACAAAAACAAGCTAAAAAGCAGTGCAATACAATAAACAGCTTTCATTTTACTTTTTACCTTTTGTTGCTTTCTTCAAATCGTCACCACCAGGAATTCGCATTTTGTCCGTAAGTATCGAAATTTCACTCAAATCAAAATCACCGGTTAAGGACATTAAAACCGTATCGTCATTTTTAACACCTTCAATAAACATTAACAACTCTCTTATTTGAGAATCTTTTGCTCCTGATTTTACTAAAATTTTAATATTTTTTCCGCTGTCATTTACACGCATCAATTCTTCAAGACCTGCCGTTTTTATGTATTTATCAGCAGCAACTTTCATTTCACCTTCCACTCTGGTGCTTTTTGTAGTAAAGACTTTTAAGTTGTCTAATTTTTTTATTAAATTAAGGTATTGCTGCGTTTCTCTATCGGAAGCATCCACTTTTACTTTGCTCATTAAATCAAACATTTTTTTATTGACTATGATCGAAGTAACATCGTCTTGTCCGTCGAATTTATCGAAGGCTGCTTGCGCGAAAAATGGACTTGAAACTAATACTGCTACTACTGTTATTAAAAACTTCTTCATTTTTTTATATTTATTATTGTTTAAAAATTAATTCTTTTGACTCTTGATATTCTCTAATATAATATACACTTTCTATGCCAACATTTACATGATTTGATAATAATGCCAATGCTTTTTGAGTTTCTCTAAGAGCATCTTCAGGATCATCATACGTTCCTAAATCATGTTTCTCATTTACATTCTCATAATCATAAAACACATACGTCCCAATTCCTAACAAAACAACTACAGAAGCCGCAATAGATAACCACACCACATAATGTTTTTTATCCCGAGGCCTCGGGAGTCGCGGAATTTCTTGCTTTAACATTTGCTCTTTTGGGAGAGAGAAATATCCAAACATAGGCTTGTATTGTTCTAAATGCTGCGCAACATGCAGCGAAGAAAAATAATTACGTAATTCATTTTCTTCGGCAATACTGGTTTCTCCCTGAAAGTATTTTTCTAAAAGTATTTCTATTTTATTTAATTCCATAGCTGTGCGTTTTTGTCATGCTTTCTCTTATCGTTTTCCTAGCTCTTGAAAGCGCTACGCGAATAGCAGTTTCATTCATGTTTACTATTTCCGCAATTGCAGCAAATTCATAATGTTCAATATCCCGCATTTGTATTAATAATCGTTGTTGTTCAGGCAATTGGTTTATTATTTTTTCAACCCAATTCAGGCTATCAATATCTTCTACTTTTTTATCCAAACTAGCTTGGCTATCCGTAAAATTATTGTGAACTATTTTCATATTCCTTGCTCTTTTAGATTTCAACTGATCCAAACAATAATTTTTTGTTATTGTCATTGCAAAAGCTTCGACACTATTAAAATCTTCTAAATTTTTATTTTTACTCCATAATTCAACCCAGACTTCCTGAGTTGCATCTTCTGCCTCTTCAGTACTTATGAGCAGTCGCTTAGCCAGCCGAAAGACTTTGTCTTTGAATGGTGAGATTAGCAGCACAAACTCATTTTGGTTCATAAGGAGTATTTAATAAAGTGGTTATAGAATCAAGACGATTCATATTTCTTTTTGTTACAAAAAAACTATAAATAAAAACTAAAGTTAGTATTTTTACGTTTATAAAAGATATTGAAACCCAAAACATGAAAAAAACATACCTACTTTCGCTTTTATTCCTTCTATCTGTTTTTACTTTCCAAAGTTGTCAAGACAATGACGATGTAGCTGCTCCTACAAACTTAGACATTCAGGATTTCATTTGGAAAGGCTTAAATCAATACTATTTATGGCAAGCTGACGTACCTAACTTAGCTGATGACCGATTTGCAAATCAAACAGACTTAAATACTTTCTTAAAAGGATATCCAGTTCCTGAAGATTTATTTAATGCTTTGAGAGTCGACAAAACTATTGACCGATTCAGTTGGATTGTAGATGATTATTTAGAACTCGAAGGAGCGCTTCAGGGAACCACAAAAAATGACGGTATTGATTTTGGTTTAAGTTATAAACCAGGAAGCAATACTGAAATATTTGGGTATGTCCGTTATATTATTGCAAATTCAGATGCTTCTACCAAAAGCATTAAGCGTGGCGATTTCTTTACTGCTGTAAACGGAACACAACTTACCATAAATAATTACCAAGCCCTATTAGCCGCTGATAGTTACACATTAAATATGGCGGACTACAATGGAACAACGATTGTTTCCAATGGAAAATCAGTGGCATTGACAAAAACAGTCTTATCAGAAAATCCAATTTTAATCAACAAAGTAATAACTTCCGGTTCTCATAAAATAGGATATTTAATGTACAATGGCTTTTATGCTAATTATGACACGCAACTAAATGATGCTTTTGCTTCTTTGAAATCACAAGGGATTACTGACTTGGTTGTAGATTTACGTTACAATGGCGGTGGTTCTGTTCTTACGGCAACACGATTAGCAAGTATGATAACGGGACAATTTACTGGGCAAATATTCGCAAAACAGCAATGGAATGCCAAAATCAATAGCTATTTTGAAACGAATAGTCCTGAATCTTTAAAGAACAACTTCACTGATAAAATTGGGACAACAGCTATCAACAGTTTGAATTTGACCAAAGTCTATATTCTAACGACCAAAAGTACTGCTTCGGCAAGCGAATTAGTGATAAACGGACTAAAACCTCACATTACTGTTGTACAAATTGGTGATGTGACAACCGGGAAAAATGTTGGATCAGTTACACTTTATGATTCCCCCACTTTTGGAACAGCAAACAGAAACCCAAATCACAGGTATGCGATGCAGCCAATTGTATTAAAAATAGTAAATTCAGTTGGTTTTGGTGATTACTTTAATGGATTACAACCGGATTACCTGTTAAAAGAAATCGTGACTACTTATGGAGTTCTTGGGGATAGCACAGAGCCTTTATTGAGTACTGCAATTGGTAAAATCACAGGGACAGCTAAAATGCTGAAACAAAACCCAGAGAAAGGTTTTGAATATTTTAAAGACGTAAAATCTATAAATGGACTGCAAAACCAAATGTATATTGACAAAGCACCCGAAGGTCTTTTGAAAGCTTTAAAATAAATATACAATAAAAAGATGTTTTTCAAGTTAATACCTAATAATCAGTATTTTAAACATTCATAACATGAAAAACGCAACTAAAATATGCTTATTCTTTATCATAATTGCTTCTCTTTCATTTATAAGTCCTAAACCTTTAGAGCCAAAAAAAATAAATATAGTTATTGATGCAAGTCATGGTGGGAATGATTTTGGAGTTATCTCTAATTCCATTTCTGAAAAGCAAATCGTAGAACAGGTCACTAAAAAAATTAAGTCTTTAAATAGCAATGTTGTGATTCATCTTACAAGATCAGATGATACGTTCTTATCCTATGAAGAAAGAACTGATTTTATTAATAAAATCAAACCTGATTTCGTTTTATCTTTACATGTAAATTCAAGCTTAAATAATAAAACATCTGGCTTGGAATTTTATGTTGCTAAAGAAACTGAGTTTTTTGAAAAATCAAGTGAAATTGCCGGAAGACTGCATGACAAATTTTCAAAGGATACAAATTTGAAAATAGCAGGTATAAAAACAGGTCCTTTCTACATTCTTAAAAGATCAGAGGTACCGGCAGTGATTGTCGAACTCGGTTATTTAACCAATGAAAATGACAAAAAATACTTGATTGATGATAAGGAGCAAAACAAAATTGCTAAATCCATTTCAGAATTCATTTCGGAAATGAAATAAAAACAAAAAACCCGTTCCAAATTAAGGAACGGGCTTTAAGTACTAAAACTAAAATATATATTTTTATTTTTTTTAGAATAAGAAATTCAAACCTAATTTAAAGTTTCTTCCTCTAGTGCTATACCCTCTGCTCTCAACAAAATCCTTATCCAGAATATTATCAACCGCACTAAAAACGTTTAATCTGTTTTTGATTAATTCGTAACGAATATTAGCATTTACTAATTGGTAATCTTTCAAAATTTCGGAGTTTAAAATAGGGTCATATGTTGGAGCTGGATAAGTGGTATACTCTAAATATCTATCAGAAACAAATTGGTAGGCTACGTTAAAAGCAAGACGTGGAGTTGCTTGCACATCAATAGCTGCATTTACTTTGTGTTTTGGATTTAGAATACGAGATTGTCTTTCTAATTCTGTGAAGGTATAATTTGCATTGAATTTTATGTTATCATTAAAAGCATACGAAATCATTGTTTCAATACCTTTTGCTTTATTTTTCCCATTAACATTGAAGTATTTATAAGTCATCAAATCAAACCCGATTGCATCTTTTTCTTCCCTTTGAAAAGCAACTGCATTTAAAACAATTTTTTTGTTTAGCAAACTTACTTCAAAACCAGCTTCGGCAGTTGCATCTTTCTCTGGAGATAAATTCAAATCACCATACGGAGAGTACAATTGGTACAAACTTGGAGTAACAAATGCAGTACTATACGAAGCCAATACTTTTAATGATTCTGAAAAGCTATACGATGGATTAACATTATAAACTAAATTATTCCCGTATTTACTATGAATGTTATAACGTGCTCCTGCATTTAAGTTTAATCCAAAGTCTGAATTATAAACAGCAGTTACATAAGGATCAATCATATTGAATTTAGCCACTTCATTTGTAATCGCATCATACTGGCTCATGTTTGACATTTCGTGAAACTGAAATTGTGCTCCTGTTACTACAAATAATTGAGATGAAATTTCATATTTATTAAAGGCATCAACATTGACACTTCTTGACTTCGCCTGAAATAAAGAACCATAACTAAAGATGTCGCGGTTGATTACGTTTGCACTGGAATTGATAACCAATTCTCCTTTATTGTATTTATATTTTGGAGTAAAGCCAACTCTAAATTGCTCCGAAAGACTGAAATTTTTAAGATCATCTGCAAACGAACCTGCATCAAAATCGTTTTTCATTCGATCATAATTAGCAAAGAAATCAAATGATAATTTTTTAGTTGGCGTAAAGCCAATTTTCACTAAAGAATTAACTCTTGAAAAAGCATCATTTTCAAATTTAGTATTTGAATTTAATGGTTTTGCTTCAGAAATCCCTGTAGTTTCAGTACTATTCAAAGAAGCAAAATAATTTACTTTTTCAAAACCACCGTTTACAGCAAAGCCCTGATTGTAATCTTGCACACTATAATTTGCTTTTTCAGCAACTGTTTGTGTACCAATATTCATATATGCATTTCCTGCAATAGCTTTTTTGCTTGCTTTTTTTAGTGTAATATTAATAACACCTGTAGCTGCTCCAGAACCGTACAAAGTACTTGAAGCACCTTTCATAATCTCAATACTTTCAATTTGCTCTACTGGAAGCAATCTCAAATCATACGACAAGCTAATTCCGGAAGCATCTGTTACCGGAACACCATCAATCAAGATTAAAACCTGATGATTTCTTCCACCACGAATGTAAAGTCCCAAATCCTTACCATTACGACTCTGATTTCCATTGATTTCAACACCAGCTACCGTACTTAAAACTGAAGCTACTGATTGCCCAGATTTTTTCTTCAAATCCTCAGCAGTAATTTTGACGATAACTTTTCCTGATTTTTCTTTTGATAATGCAAATTTCGAATCGGAAACAACAACCTCATCAAGCTGTTTTGGCTCTTGTTCTTGTGCATACGTGTTCATTGCAAATAACAATGCAATCGCACTAAAGCGAATGAATTTTTTGTTCATTTTAAAAATGTAAAAATTTAATAAATGGGGAGAAAAGCATAGAATGACCCATACCCAAACCTTTTTTCCCGAAAGTTTGATACTCGATGTAATAGGCAGGTCTCCTGGCTTGCGTCTTGTTGTTTACCTTCTCATTCGCCGCGGCGAACAATGGTTTTGTAGATAACAACAAGCTTGATAGCTTACAGTTGCGGGTACAGCGTGAGATTTTTGAATTTTGAATAATGATTTCGAATTTTTAAATCTGAAATCAAAAATTATTAACTTTCAATCACTCTCTTCCCTTTTAATGTGGTTTGAAAAAACAAACCTCAACCTCAATACGGCGGCAAAGATAAAATTATATTAAGTTAATAACCTAAATAATTGCGAATTTTATAATTCAATTTTAATTACAGCCCCAAAATCTACTTTATTCTGAAAAGCATCCTTAAGCGGTAAATCTGAAATTTCACATAAAAAGCTTCGTATCACTCCAGCATGAGCCACAATAATTACTGGTTTTGAATCGGTTACTGGAAGTTCATTATTTATAAAATCAACTACTCGATCATGTAAATCGGTAAATGACTCTCCATTGGGTACACGAACATTTACAAAATCAGTCATCCAAGGTGTAAAATCATCCGGTGGAATTACATCCCAATTTTTCATTTCCCAATCGCCAAAATTCATTTCCAGCAAGCGGGAATCTTCGTTAACAGTAGTAATTTCTGAATTGTCTTTTATGTAATTTGCCAAAAGCACACAGCGAAGCAAAGGACTGGAATACATCCTTGCGTCTTGAGGCAATTGGCTCAAAAGAGAGTAAAAAACAGCGTCATAAGGCTCCATTATTTTCACATCCGATTGTCCATAACAAATTCCTTTTTCGCAAACCGTTTCCGTATGACGTACTAAATAAACTTCCATAATACAATAACTGATAGATAAAAAACCACTTCACAAACCTGTTGGGTTGCACCCAAACAATCCCCGGTGTACCCGTCAATCCATTTCTGAAAATAACGCGCCATAAAAAATCGGGTCAGAAAAACAGGGATTAAAACCAACAGCATTTGCCACTGAAAATAGGATAAAATAACTAATGGAAGCAATCCAAAAAAGAAAGCTCCCACCACTTCTCTCCAAGAATAACTTTGTGCGATAGGTTTGCTTTTGCTTGAAGCGTCCTCACGAGAATATTCATGGGTAAAAACAATTGAAATCGCTGCTAATCGACTGAGGGAATGCCCTGAAACAAGCAATAATAAAATTATTAATTGTGAATTATAAATTAGAAATTTAGGATTATCCGAGACATCAATTAATTGAGTCAACCCTTGAAATTTAAGCACTAACAACAGCACTACACCTATCGCTCCATAAGCTCCGATGGCACTGTCTTTCATAATTATTAGGATTTTTTCTTTGGTCCAACCGCCTCCAAAACCATCACAAACATCAGCAAAACCATCTTCATGAAAAGCTCCCGTAACTAAAACCGAAGCAATCATAGAGAAGATTACTGCAATTTCAGGCGCAACTAAATAATTAAAAACACAATATACCCCAAAAGCCACACTCCCTACAATCCAACCAATTAATGGAAAATAACGGGATGCTTTATTTAAATAATCTGGATTATGATCGATAGTTGCAGGACATGGAATTCTAGTGTAAAACATTAATGCTGTAAAAAATATGTGGAATTCTTTTTTCATTTTTGGAATTATTTTTTGATTTTATTTCTCACGTAGAGACGCACTGCAGCGTCTCTACAACAATCGGGTATAATGCCGTTTATCGACCACTAACCCCTGCTGATTCAAAACTCTCCATCTCATTCAAGAATGCCACAGCCGACTCAATTATAGGAAAAGCAATCGCGCAACCCGTTCCTTCACCCAAACGCAAATCAAGTTGCAGCAAAGAACGGACTCCTAGGTAATCTAATATTTTCTGGTGCCCTTGCTCAGCAGATGAATGGCAAAAAATAGCATTTTTAGTAATGGATGGATTCTTTTTGAAGGCAATTAAAAAAGCAATAGTACAGATAAAGCCATCAACAAGAATCAACAAATTTCCCTCTTTTGCCTGAAGCATTCCACCTACCATTTGCATGATTTCAAATCCCCCAAAATAGGCTAATTTGCTATCTAAATCATCTGTACCATTATAATTAGCAAGGCTTTTTTTAAGGATCTCAATTTTTTGAATCAACTTTTCCTCATTTACTCCAGTGCCTTTTCCTACGCAATCTTGTATAGGTAATTCTAAAATAATGCTCATTAAAACCGAAGCTGTAGCGGTGTTACCAATACCCATTTCGCCAAAACCAATACAATTACTGCCGGTTTTTGCGATAGTGGCAACAATCTCGCTTCCTTTGATAAAACACAATTCAAGTTCTGTTTTACTCATAGCAGGTCCTTGTAAAAAAGAGCGCGTTCCCTTCCCTATTTTAGCCAAAATCAAATCCGTATTCATAGGGAAATCATAATTCACACCCGCATCCACAATAGCCAATTGGATTTTATTTTGTTTACAAAACACATTGATTGCGGCACCTCCAATCAAAAAGTTATTCACCATTTGTCTCGTTACATCTTGCGCATAGGCACTTACTCCGTGATTTGCAATTCCGTGATCTGCGGCAAAAACAACCAGATTAGGTTTTATAATTTGAGGTTCTAACGTTTGAAATACCACCCCTATTTGTTTGGCGAGCACTTCTAAAATTCCTAATGAACCAGTTGGTTTGGTTTTTTGGTCAATTTTATGTTGTAACGCATTTGCAAAAGCAACAGAATCTATTTCATTTTTAGTATCAAAAAACACTTTCTCCACTGTACTTTCATGTAAAACATTGATTTCCTCAACTAATGGAATTTCTTGTTTTTGTTTCCAATTCAGTTGTTGCAACATGGGCTGATTATCATAGTTGGTCGCCGGTTTTCCCACACAAAAATACCCCAATGGCTCCATATTTTCAGGCAAACCTAATAATTGCTTGAACTGATAGTAATTCAATATGGAAACCCATCCCATGGAATAGCCTTGCTCCGTTAAGGATAGCCAAATATTTTGCGCCGCACAAACGGAACTGAACTTTACTGCTTCATTACTCCCAACGGTTCCAATCGTAAAATTATTCAAAACGGAACGATCATAACAAATCACTAATCCCAGTGGTGCTTCTTCTATTGCTTCTAACTTAAGGGCTTTGTACGCAAGTTTTTGTTGTTCGTTATCCGTTAAAGCAACAGCTTTTTCATCATAATCTAAAAACAAATCTTTAATGGCTTTCTTTATTTCAGTCGACCTGATCAGATAGTATTTTGTGGCATCAGTCAAACCCACAGAAGGCGCCCAATGCCCAGCTTGCAGTGCTTTTTCAAGAACAGCATCCGGTACTTGATCCTCCGTAAAATGACGGGTGTCGCGACGGGATTTTAAAATTTTATCTAAATAAGTCATGTTTTTTTATTTAAAAGTTCAATGGCAAAATTCAATGACAATTGCAAAAATCAATTTGAAAAACATTACTTTGATATTGATTTGATATTGATTTTTGACATTGATATTGACATTGCTTTTTTTGTTTTTGAAAAGTTATTCTTCCCAAACGATGAAACAATAATTTTCATAGGTAATTTTAGTGAATTCTGGCAGTTCAATCGCTTCAGAAAATAACGGACAGTTAATTACCAAAGTATGAAACTCCCCATTTTCACCACAAGGATCTATTCCTTTTTCGTGTAATTCTTGTGCCAATTCTTTGTTCAAAATTTTACCTAAATAGCTCTCACCCATCATTGTATTACAAGAAACAATCATCGTTACAATTCCGTTTTCAAGCATTTGGTTTACCAAAATAATTCGGTCTTGTTGCCACAAAGGTAAAATTGCTTTTAGCAATGCTGCGGCACATACTTTATCTTCCCAATCTTTATGAGGTTGCAAATCAATATCACCAAAAACGGCTGCTTCCAAATCATATTTGGCTTTTAGCATTTTCAAAACTGCAATAAACTTGGCTTCATAATCACCCCAAGTTGCGGGAATTCCTTCAAGAGCTAATCCCATTTTTTTGGCTTGCTGATTCAATATAGACAATGGTAATCCATGAGAACGAGACACTTTCCCGTTTTCATTCATCATATTGAGTAACACTTTTGGAATAAATCCTTGCTGAATTGCTTGCATCATTGCATAACAACTGTCTTTTCCGCCACTCCAAGAAGTTACAAAATTCATATGTAGTTTTTTATTGATTTTTAATTGAATATGTAATACGCTATGAGGCAATATTTTCTTTGAATTTAATATTATAAAATCATAGCTATTTCATTTTTTTTCTTTTATCGTTACAGGAATTCCAGAAACCATAAGTACCACGGTATCGGCAGTTGCAGCGATGTATTGATTCATCCAACCTTGAAGTTCAGTGAATTTTCTACCAATCTGAGTTTCGGCATGAACGCCCATCCCTATTTCATTGGTTACAATAATAATAGTTGCATTTTCTTGATTGGCAATGGCGTCAAATTCGTCTTTAGCTTGTTCTAAACATAAGGAAACATCATTTTTAGTATCCACAAAAAAGTTCGTTAACCAAAGCGTAACGCAATCGACAATAGCTACTTTTCCCGAAAAAACAATTTCGCTCAAGTGTTTTTCTTTTTCGATATTAATCCATCGTTCGTCCCGATCTTTTTGATGGCGATCGATTCGCTTTTGGAAATCATCATCCCATTTTCTGGCTGTAGCCACATACATTGGCTGATCCGATAATCCTTTTGCTAAATTTTCGGCATAACTACTTTTACCGGAGCGTTCCCCACCAGTTATTAAATATATCATTTTTATATTTTTTTAAATCCGTACGGACAATGTCTACATCCATTGCCACAACAATTACCTCTTTTTAGATGAAACCAAGCTTTAAAAACATAATTTCCATTTTCTAAATAATAGTCGATTCCTTCTATGAGATCAGTCGTTTTGGGTAAATCTTTAGCTTTGCTATTCGTTGCAGTTTCAGAAGATAGTGTGGCAACATATTCGTCAATTTTAGTGGAGCAGGCGTTTGTAAAACAACTGGAACACAAGCAATCCACCACTTCTGACGGAGTAAAAATAGGTGGAAAATTGTTGCACCAGCATTTACTTCCTTCAGCTGTGTCCCCACAATTAAAAGGAGTTCCGCAAGTAGAACAGTTTTTGACTTTAATGCTATTCATTTCGTAAAGATAGTATTTGTTCAATTTTTTACTGCTAAAAATAAACAAGAAATTTTATAAATTTGGTATACCTTTGTCGCTATCGAAAAATTAAACCATGAAATTCACCTTTAAATTAATCCTTTTTGTTTTCTCTTTTTCAACTTTAGTTGGATGTAAAAAAAGCGAAACCTTAAAGGTAAAAGAAAGTATAAATTCAAAAAATGCAATCGAATACGCCTCGGGACTTTCTATTAATACCTACGAAGGATATACAATAGTGACGGTTTCCAATCCTTGGCCTGAAGCCAATAAAAACTTCACTTATATCTTAAAAGAAAAAAACGGCAGCATTCCGGATAGCCTGCAAAAATACACCACAATTTCAGTTCCTTTAGAATCAATCGTCGTTACCTCAACGACTAATATTCCTTTTTTGGAAATGCTGGGAGTTGAAAAATCACTGGTGGGTTTCCCGCATACTGATTATGTTTCTTCTGAAAAAACCAGAAAACTAATTGATGGTGGCGCTGTTAAAAACATAGGACAAAACGAAAAATTAAACATGGAGCAACTCATTGATTTGGCGCCTAATTTAATCGTAACTTTTGGAGTTGACAACAACAATCCAATGATTGATAATTTACAAAAAAGTGGTCTTAATGTACTTATACAAGCGGACTGGATGGAACAAACTCCACTGGGCAAAGCAGAATGGATTAAGCTTTACGGTGCTTTATTTGGAAAAGAAAAAGAAGCAAAAACGCTTTTTGATGAAATTGTTAAAAATTACAATGACGCAATACAATTGGTTGCAACCAAAAAACCAACAGCAACCGTTTTGTATGGAGCAATGTATCAAGAGCAATGGTATGTAGCAAGAGGAAATAGCTGGGTAGCCCAATTTATGAAAGATGCCAAAGCAAATTATTTGTGGGCAAATGTGGAAGGAACAGGAAGTCTTAGTTTGCCTTTTGAAAAAATATTAGAGAAAGCAAAAACAGCGCAATATTGGATCGCAACAGGTTCTTTTAAAAGTAGTGCTGAATTCGAAAATAGCAATCCGCATTACAGTCAGTTTGACGCAACAAAATCTAAAAATGTATATACTTTTGAAAGTAAATTAGGTACAACTGGAGGCACGATTTATTATGAATTAGCACCAAGCCGTCCGGATTTAGTCTTGAAAGATTTCATTAAAATCTTCCATCCTGAACTGCTTCCAAATTATACTTTTACTTTTGCACAAAAACTAAATTAAATTGGCGAATCAAAAACGAAATACGATTCTATTTTTCTTGCTTACTTTAGGGCTTGTTCTATTGTTTTTTGTGAACATTAGTTTTGGTTCCATCACGATACCTTTTAAAGAAATTTATACTAGTTTAACTGGTGGTCAAGCGAGTAAATCCACTTGGGAATATATCATCATCAATTATCGTTTACCCAAAGCCATTACTGCAATTCTTGTTGGAATGGGGTTATCTATAAGTGGTTTGCTGATGCAAACTTTATTTCGAAATCCATTGGCGGGACCTTATGTTTTAGGACTGAGTTCCGGTGCCAGTTTAGGTGTCGCTTTTGTAATATTAGGAGCGAGCTTACTTCCACATTTTTTAAGTACAATTTTATTATCCTCTTATGGAGTGGTTTTAGCCTCAACTATAGGAAGTTCAGTTGTATTACTCGCCGTTTTGATGGTTTCACAAAGGCTTCGAGATACAATGGCCATCTTAATTGTTGGGTTAATGTTTGGTAGTTTTACCAGTGCAATAGTAGGCGTTCTTACATATTTTAGTTCCGCTGAACAATTACAAAAATTCACGTTTTGGTCCATGGGAAATTTAGGCAACTTGTCTTGGTCATCCATATTAATTCTAACCGTTTGTGTTGGGATTGGTTTGTTATTAAGTCTGTTTAGTATCAAACCGCTAAATGCCTTATTATTGGGTGAAAATTACGCTCGCAGTTTAGGTTTGAATTTCAAAAAAACACGATTAATTATTATTTTTGCAACAAGTATTTTAGCCGGAAGCATCACCGCGTATGCAGGTCCAATTGCCTTTGTAGGACTGGCAGTTCCACACATAGCAAAATTAGTGTTTCAAACCAGTAACCATTCGGTTTTGTATTGGAGCACGTTACTTTTAGGAGCATCGATTATGCTTATTTGTGATGTAATTTCAGAATTGCCCGGATTGGAAATCACTTTGCCAATCAATGCTGTGACTTCAATAATTGGTGCTCCTGTAGTAATTTGGCTATTGGTTAGTAAACGAAAAATGATTGCCTAATGGAAAACAAAATCATCTTACAAGCATCTCAAATCAGCATCGGCTATTTTCATAAAAAAGAGAAAATCGTAGTGGCTTCAGATATCTCTATTGCTTTAAAAAAAGGAAAACTGATTGCTTTAATTGGTGCGAATGGCATTGGAAAATCAACGCTTTTAAAAACGATAACAGGAATCCAGAAACCACTTTCCGGTACTGTATTTTTAAATGAAAAGAAAATCAGTGATTACGAATCTTTGGACTTGGCCCAAAACCTAAGTATCGTTTTAACCGAAAAATTGCCTCCCAGTAACTTAACAGTTTTTGAACTCATTGCTTTAGGAAGACAGCCCTACACCAATTGGATGGGAACTTTATCTGATATTGATATTGTTAAAGTTAATGAAGCGATGGCATTGACGCAAATCAGTCATTTAGCCACAAAAAAGCATTATGAAATCAGTGACGGACAATTACAAAAAGTATTGATTGCACGCGCTTTGGCGCAGGATACTCCGTTAATAATTTTAGATGAACCTACTACCCATTTGGATTTATTACATAAGGTGGCTTTATTCAAACTTTTGAAAAAACTTACTCATGAAACCGGAAAATGCATTTTATTTTCTACTCATGATATTGATATGGCGATACAATTGAGTGACGAAATGATTATTATGACTCCTGAAACAGTGCTTCAAGACGAGCCTTGTAATTTTATTTCAAAAGGAAGTTTTAATACCTTATTCAAAGACGAGCATATTGTTTTTGACGCTGAAAAAGGAAAATTCATGATTGTTTAGTATCGCCGTAATTCCCCTACTGAAACACAACGTTTTTATAACAAAATTCTACTTTATAAAATCTGTTTTCTAAAAACTATCCTTCTTCCTATCTATAAATTTCACAATAGTTAGAAGATCATTCACGAACCAATTAACACGGAGCGTTTAATTAATTTTAAAATAAAAATAAACTGAATATCAAGTAGTTACGATATTTATTGTATTTTTGTTCTTCGTTTTATTTTCCCCCAAAGCTTAACTTATCTACAGCATTAAAAACAATCTTTTAAAATTTTAATTATGGAAAATTTGTTTACATTGCCAAAAAAAATTATCGTTTTGGGGTCCTTATTTTTGCTTTTTTCTTGCAGTCAGGATGAAATGATTACTGCTGATTTACAAAAAAACGTATCCTCATCATTTACGGCTAAAACGAGTGCTGCTAAACTTACGGTATTTAAAGGACCTCAGGTAGCTCTCGGATACGGAAAAGTACGTTCCTGGATAAGTGTGGATTCAAATGGTCATCCTTACGAAATAGGAATTGAAATCACTCCTGAAGCCTTTAAAAATCTGGATACTGATAATAGTAAATCTGTCCCACCAGATGGCGAAACTATTGTAGTACCATTGCAATTAAAAGCTACTCAATTAACTCCTTTTGATCACATCGGGCTTAACTGGAATCCTCATGGTCACGAACCCGCTGGCGTTTTTAATGTACCCCATTTTGACATTCATTTTTACATGATTTCTGCCCAAGAGCAACTCGCAATACCGGCATGGTCAACAGAAACGGATGCTGCTTTCAACAATTATCCTCCTATAGGTTACATGCCTGCAGATTATTTTACTCCACCTGGTCCAGCAACGGCTGAGCCCCAAATGGGAAAACACTGGCTACCTATAAACTTAGGAGCGTATCTTCCATTTTCTAAAATTATGATTTACGGTTCTTATAATGGTAAATTTATTTTTGTAGAACCAATGATTACTTTAGATTATCTACTTTCTGATGTTGATTTTAGTGCCAATTATTCTCAACCGGAACATTTTGAAAAAGCAGGTAATTATCCAACGAAATATAACATTTATCACGATGCGTTGAGTGGAAATACTTACGTTACATTAAGTAATTTTGTCGCTCGAAATTAACTCTAAATGAGGAAGCGCATCAACTTCCTCATTTTATTTCTTTTTAATTTTTCAATACAAAATGGTACTATCCATTTCCTTTCAATAAATTTATACTCACTGTTGCAATTGGAGAATCAGGAAATCTCCTGAAGAAATTAGCATCCGGATACAATCCCGCTTCAGCAGCGATTTTGTGTAAAACGGGAATTTCAACGATGTATTGATCCGAAAAACCGTGCGTGGCATCATAAGCCGAAGCAGCCGTTTTTCCTAAATTAGCAGCAGTCAAATTTGGAGCAATCGTATGCAATTCAATCATTAATAACCCGAATTTTCGAACGTAAGGCGACCATTTTTTCAAATGTTCCAATAGATTATCTTCGACTAAACTATTACTGATTCGCTCTCCTCTATGCGCAAATGCACCTGTAGAATGACTTACTCTGCCTTTAGTAACATGTTGAGGCATTTCCCAAATTCGGTTATGATCCAAGAAGGTTCTCACATTCAATAAATCTTTCAAATCAATGTTATAATTTTCCAATAAATCATTAGCTAATAAATCGGGCTGCCCAATATCTCCCCAAATCACTTTGGCCCAAATATCGGCTTTGATTAAATTGGTTCGGGTTACTTTCAAGGCTGCCTGATTGTAATCGGCACCAACCAGAAATAAAGGATAATCATCCAGCATTTTTCCGCGGAGGGTTTGTCTTTCGATTACAGTATAAATATGTTCTATAAATGCTCCATTGCCACAACCCATATCGAGAATTCCTTTCGGCTGATCTTCAATTGGTAAATTGAATAATTTGATGATAATCTCATCTACAACTTTAAAATAAGTATCGTGTGCTCCTCCGCTTCCCCAAACATTCATTTCTCGGTCCACATGAATTTCATCTTCCCCTTCGGCCACCGTTCGGAGTATATTTGGGTGACCAAAAAGCAATTCCTCCATTTTACTGAAAGTAGGTAAATAGGAAACTGTCACTCCATAAGCAGAAGCTCTTTTGGCAAAAAACAACCCCTTTTCCGTAAACTGATAATTCCCTTTTTTTTGGGTAAACCAACCTAAATCAACAAAGAAATCGAGAATAATTTTGAAATTTTCGGGGGATTTATGAAATTCTTCGGGACGGAAGGAAATCTCCATAAAATATTTATGAAACATTCCGCTTATACCCAATCTTACTAATATTGGCCCAACCAAAGAACCTTCAATATGGGTTAGAATCTGATGCTGAATTTCATTGGTCAGCGTATCATTCGAAAATGAAATTCCATAATTTTTTTTATACAAATCGAAAATTAAACCCAATCGAGCGAATGGTATATCGTCTAATAATCGTGTACGAAATTGCATCGTGAAATGCAGTAAATCAAGAACATCTTCATACAAATAGAACATTGAAAAAGCAATCGCGCTTTTATTGTTTATGCTGAATTTAATTTGGTCTGTGGTAGTATTGATATGATAATCCAAGAATCCTTGCGAACACAAAACACGCAAACCCACATTGAGATAGCCTTCATTGGCTTTAAAATATTCCGTAAGTTCCGTAAGTGTGACTTCTTTTTTGTCAAGAATATAGGATAGCACTCCTTTTTCAAACAAAACATACGCAACCGGAGCGGTAACCAAGCCATCTAAATGTTTGAAAATGGTACTTCTAAGGATAATTTTATCAATCATAAAAGTAAGTTTTAAAGGAGAAAAAAAACAATTAGATCTAGAATGACCTACTCAAATATATGAAATTCCATCCACAAAATTGCCTTACTTTTTACAATTCAAAATTTACAACTTACCGTTTATTAGTGATTTGCCTCTTTGCTTCGCCAATGACAAACGCGACAGAATTTGCAATATTAAAACTTCTAATTAACGGTGACATTGGAATTGTCAGATGATTGGGAAATTCGTTTAAAACAGCTTCGCTCAAACCCTTACTTTCTTTCCCAAAAACCAACCAGTCACCATCCTGAAAATCATTCTCCAAATACGATTTTTCGGCATGGGAACTCATCAGGAAAACTCGGGATAAATCAGGAATCTGTGTTTTCCATTCGGCTACATTTTGATATTCTGTAACATCAAGGTGTACCCAATAATCCAAACCGGAACGTTTCAGGTTTTTATCATTAATGACAAATCCAAAAGGATGGATTAAGTGCAAACGGCTTTCGGTACCGACGCACAATCGGCCAATATTTCCAGTATTATTTGGGATTTCAGGTTCTACTAAAACGATGTTTAACATTTCTTTTTGGTTAATCGGTTATTTGTTTATTCGGTTATTTGAAAATCTTCAACTTCCAAAACTTCTCCAGCCTGTAAATCATTGAGATGTACGTTTCCTATTCGAACACGAACCAATCGTAACGTTGGAAAACCAACAGCGGCAGTCATTTTCCGGACTTGGCGAAATTTCCCTTCATTCACCGTTATCGAAGCCCAAGAAGTTGGACCGTGACGTTCATCACGAATTTTTTTTCCTCTAGTTCCAAAAGCAGGAACTTCGTTCATCAAGAATGCTTTACACCGTTTCGTGATGTATTTCGTGCCATTGAAACCTATCTCGACCCCTTTTTGCAGTTGCTCAATGGCTTCCTGATGAATAATGCCATCGACTTGAACATAATATTCCTTGTCCACTTTTTTACTTCGAATGATTTCGCTCATCATCCCGTCCGTGGTCAATAACAATAATCCTTCGGAATCTTCGTCAAGACGACCTATTGCCATCGTTCCTTTGGGGAAATCGTGCAACTCGCCCAGCAGTTTCTTTTTTCTTTTTAATTCGTAAATAAACTGACTCAGATACCCGTAAGGCTTATGAATGATGAAATGAGAATGAGCCATTTTAGTGTATTAGTTGTGCGTGCAAAGATAGTTTTGTTTTCGCTGGATTTAAAATAGTGTCGCCATACATTTATTGGTGTAAACCAAAAGCTATGTTAAATAATTGAATTCCTCACTATAAAAGACGTAATATTATAGAAGTTTAGAGTAATAACTTTAAAATTAAAGAGTATGGAAAGCAACGATTTAGGTTCAAAAAAAACAAATAATAAGCAAAATATAAACGAAGGATTTAGCGGTCAGAATCTAGCCCAAAATACGAATCCTGAGGTGTCACATTTGAAATCAGAAGTGGAAACTGATGCACATGGAAATCAAAAAATTGTTCAAAGAGCACGGAATATTGACGGAACTTTAGAGCAAAATGAGGATAGCACTCCAATAAATTTAAGTTCTGATATTGCAAATGTTTCTGAAGAACAAGCTAAAAAAATGGTCGAAAATAAAGATCATAATTCTGATATCATTCCAAACCGTTATCCAAATTCCCATCCGGATAATCAGGAAGACAGAGGGAATATTAAACTGGATGAATAACAATTGATTTTGTTTAAAAAGGCCAATACGAATTTAATTCGTATTGGCCTTTTTAATTTTCCCAATCCCAATGAATAAAGTACCAAAAAAAAGAAAAGCCAACAACATAAAAAAACTATTGAGCAGTACTGTATTGTAGCCCAAAAGAATCACATCGACAAACGGATATGGGTAAAAACTAAAAAAAGCACCACGAATTAACGTGTAAACCAAATACACCGCAGGGAAAATCAACCACGGAAAGATGTTTTTGAATTCCAATTCTTTTTTTGGTACAAACAAAATCCAATACAATAAAACTAATAGTGGAATGACCGAATGCAATAACTCGTCCACTACTTTTTGCAGACCCGTTGGAGCCCATAAAAATCGCAGAATAACATTATAAACTAATCCTACAATGGTGATGTATAACGTAATTGCGGTTGCATTTTTAGGTTTCGAAAAAAATAATCCCCATTTGGATTTTGGCTTTAGCCAAAGAAAAGTAAAACAAACTGCCACCAAAATATTCGTTTGAATGGTGAAAAAACTAAAAAACCGAACGATTGTTTCCGGTAGCAAAGTCATACGATTGAAAATTATGAGATACAATTGCAATACAACCGCAAACCAACTGACAATCGCTATAATTGCAAAAAACCGAGAATTCGATTTTAAAGATTTATCCTGCATATTTTTTAAAGTATAAAATTAATTGGCAACTCTATTTACAAATCCATGAATGCTAAAGCTTGAGATAGTATTTTGATTTCCGGAAGGAAACCAGCAAACTTTTGTTTATTTTTACAAACTTACAAAAAGAAATTCTATGTCAAATATGCTTCCGTTTTTATTGATTTTCATCGTTGCTCTCGTTATTGGTATTTTTATTGGTAAACTCATTTTCTCCGCCAGATTCCAATCGGAAAAAATTAGTTTAGAAGAAAAATTAATTGCTTTTACTTCCCAATTCAATCAACTAAAAGAGCAGATTATTGTTGACAAAACAACTTTTGAAAAACAATTAGAAAACGCCAATGAGGAGAAAGAAACCATTCGAAGTGAAAAGGACAGTTTAGCCATTCAGCTTTCTAAAAAAGAAGTTGATTTTGAGAATCTTTGGGAACGCAACAAAGAACAAAAAGAAGAAGTCGAGAAACTACAGGAAAAATTCACCAAAGAATTTGAGAATCTCGCCAATAAAATATTAGAAGAAAAGTCTAATAAATTCACGGAGCAGAATAAGGAAAATATGAAAAATATCTTGACGCCTTTGCAGGATAAAATTCATTTATTCGAAAAGAAAGTCGAAGACACCCACAAAGAAAGCATTGATTACCATGCAGCTTTGCGCCAACAGATTCTGGGCTTGCGAGAAATGAATATCCAAATGAGCAAGGAAACCCTCAATCTGACGAAAGCTTTGAAAGGCGATAGTAAAATGCAGGGAAATTGGGGCGAATTGGTTTTGGAACGCGTTCTTGAAAAATCAGGATTAGAGAAAGGCCGTGAATATGAAGTCCAACAAGCGTTCACCACTGAAGATGGAAATCGCGTTTTTCCTGACGTTGTGATAAATCTGCCGGACGGCAAAAAGATGATTGTCGATTCTAAAGTTTCTTTGACCGCTTATGAAAAATACATCAATGAGGAAGATGACGATGTAAAAGTTGGATTTTTAAAAGAACATGTTAACTCCATCAAACGACATGTAGAACAATTAGGCAATAAAAACTACCAAGATTTATATCAAATTGAAAGCCCTGATTTTGTATTGTTATTTATTCCAATAGAGCCTGCTTTTGCTATGGCGCTGAATGAGGACACCAGTTTATATAACAAAGCATTCGAGAAAAACATTGTTATTGTTACGCCTGCGACTTTATTAGCGACTTTGCGAACTATTGACAGCATGTGGACGAACCAAAAGCAACAGGAAAACGCTTTGGAAATTGCGCGCCAGGCTGGTGCATTGTATGATAAATTTGAAGGTTTTGTAGGTGATTTAATCAAAATTGGAAAGAAAATAGACGAAAGCAAAATTGAATACAGTGGCGCCATGAATAAACTCGTAGAAGGAAAAGGAAACTTAATCGTAAGTGTAGAGAAATTGAAAAAAATGGGAGCCAAAGCGAAAAAAGCACTTCCGGAAAGCATATTGAACAGGGCAGAAAAAGATGAAAATCAATTATTAAACGAAATAAAATGAAACGAATTTTAGGAATTATTTTAGGAATTGGCACCTTGGTCTTGATTTGTTATTTTGCATTTCTCTATTACGTTCCTTACAGTGAAGGCATTCGTTCCGGTGAACTCATAAAATTGAGTCATAAAGGAATGGCCATAAAAACATGGGAAGGGGAATTAAGTCAGGGAATTTCCGGAGCTCAGATTTTTAGTTTTTCTGTTTTGGACAGCGATAAAAAAGTGATTGAAGATTTGAAAGGGCTTCAAGGGAATTATGTGAAACTAACTTATGTAGAACGATACCGAACATTTGCTTGGTGGGGAGAAACGAGATATTTTGTTACAGCCGTTCAAAAAGAAACTTCCCCTTTTAATCGAAAATAACTTTATGAATACAACTTTTAAAACAGTCGCTTCGTCAAATATCAGTATTTCAGAATTGATGCTGCCCTCTCACACCAATTTTAGCGGAAAGATTCATGGTGGTTATATTTTGTCTTTACTGGATCAAATTGCATTTGCTTGTGCTTCAAAGTTTTCAGGCAATTATTGCGTGACAGCATCTGTTGATACCGTGAATTTCCTTAAACCAATTGAAGTAGGCGAACTGGTTACCATGAAAGCTTGTGTGAATTATGTGGGTAACAGTTCTATGATTATAGGCATTCGGGTTGAGGCTGAAAATATTCAAACCGGAAAAATAAAACATTGTAATTCTTCTTATTTTACTATGGTTGCCAAAGACAAGGAAGGTAAAAGTGTGCTGGTTCCCGGCTTAATCTTATCCAACCTTAATGAAGTACGCCGTTTTTGCAATTGCATCAAACAAATAGCCTTAAAAAAGGAAAAAGACCTACATGAAGAAAAGTTTGATTATAGTTCTCCTGAATCGCTGGCAAGCCTTAAAAAGTACAATGTGCAATTGGAGTTGCTCTAGATTATTTCAGCCTTATTTTTTTAACTAAAATCAATCGATTTAAGATCTAAAAAACCAAAAATCAATGCAATTTCAGATTTATACAAACGACTTAATAAGTTTATATTAATGCGATAATTTATCATTAATCGTAAAAATATTTCCTTGAAATTTCGTAACTTTAAGTAGTTTAATTCATAAAAGGCTATGAAAAAAATTACCCTCCTTTTCCTGATTTTTATAGCTAATACTGCTGTTGCGCAAGAAAAAATGATGACTAATAAAGGAATCATTAATTTTGAGGCTTCGGTTCCTTTCTTTGAAGAAGTAAAAGCAATAAATAAAAAAGCATCCTGTGTTTTGATGACCAAAACAGGGGAAATAACCTGTTTAGCCATCATCAAAAATTTTCAATTTGAAAGAAGTTTGATGGAGGAACATTTTAATGCTAATTACATGCAGAGTCATCGTTATCCTAAAGCCATTTTCAAAGGTAGAATTCAAAAATTTGATTTAAAAAACGTTAACTCAAATGCAACAGAATATCAAATTACAGGAAAAATTACCATGCATGGAAAATCAAAAAAAATCATTGTTACGGGTATAATCAAAAAAGGAACTCAAGGAATCGAATTAATTACTAATTTTCCTTTAAATACTGATGATTTCAAAATCGAAATTCCTTTTATCGTGCGCAGTAAAGTATCCAAAAACGTGAACACTCAACTTTATTGCGTTTTACAATAAAGTTATTTAGTTAAACAATTCCTAAGAGCTTCCTCCAAGTTTTTGTATTTAAACTGGAACCCTAATTTTTCCAGTTTTTCTGATGACACTCTTCGTCCATATAATACAATTTTTGACATTTCACCCAATACTAATTTTAATACAAATTCAGGGACGTTGGGCAACCAAATACCATAACCCAAAACTCGCGCCAGTGTTTTAGAAAAGATTGCATTATTCGTATTATCATTAATGGCTGCATTATAAGGTCCATTCATTTCCTCATTTACGACAGCCTCAAGATATACATTACACAAATCATCGACATGTATCCACGGCATATATTGCTTTCCTGATCCTAATACTGAACCCAATCGATACTTAAATATAGGAACCAATTTCTTTAAAAAACCATCATTCTTTCCTAGTACTAATCCAGTTCGGATTTTTACCGTACGAATATGCAAGTTTTCAATAAAATCTATTGCATTTTCCCATTTTTGACACGTAACACCCAGAAAGTCATGAGCCAAAGGTGTTTCTTCTGTGCAAATTTCTTCTCCATTCACAGCCCCATAAATCCCAACTGCCGAAGCCGAAACAAAGGCATCCAGTTTTTTATTGTTTTTCTTCAAAACAGAATAAATCAATTGTGTTGACTTTTCTCTACTTTCAATAATAGCTAATTTGCGTTTAGCAGTCCATCTTTTTTCAGCGATATTTTCACCCGCTAAATGGATTATATAATCCGCATTTAGTACTGCCGCTTCATCAATTGTTTGATTAGAAACGTCCCATTTAAAATAAGAAATATCGGTTGTGTTTTTCTTATCACTTCGACTCAATATTGAAACTGAGAATCCTTTCTCAATTAATAAATCAGTTAAGTGTCTACCGATAAATCCTGAACCTCCGCTTATTAATATATTTTTTTTCATAACAAAACAAATCTAGTCATTTTAAGGCATATAAACATTAACATTAATTTTTGTTTAACATTATTAGATTTTAGTTAAACATTCATTACCTTTATCCTCTAATTTGAAATACAACAAAAATGGCTACTAAAAAATCAACAATATCAAAAGAAAAAATAGTTTCTATGTATATGAATTATACATTGGAAAATAATGACAAACCGAAATCCGTTTATAATTTCACTAAACTGAATAACTTTTCAGAAGCTGAATTTTATAATTTTTTCGGAACCATGGAGAGTGTAGAGAAAGAAATCTTCAAAATGTTTCTAGAAAAAACGGTCGAATTACTTCAAAAAGACCAGAACTATGAAACCTATGATATGAAAAGTAAAATGTTGAGTTTTTACTTTACTTTCTTTGAATTATTGTCTGCTAACAGAAGTTATGTAACCATGAGTTTGAAACAGCATCACAATGATTTGAAAAATTTAATGCTGTTATCCGGTTTGAGAAGCAGTTTCAAAAACTATGTCGCAGGAATCATTTCAGATGAATACCGAATCAAGCAGGAAAAATTTCAAAACTTTCAGGAGAAAGCAATTCAGGAAACTTCTTGGATACAACTTTTATTAACCTTGAAATTTTGGTTGGAAGACTCCTCTCCTGCTTTCGAGAAAACAGACCTATATATAGAGAAGTCAATAAAAGCCACATTTGAATTGATGAACATCACTCCGCTAGAGAGCTTAATAGACTTTGGAAAATTTATTTTCAAAGAAAAAATACACAACAAATAATGAAAACCATAGACTATATACCCACGTCAAAAATTGAAAGAGCAACCAAACTGGTGCAAACCGGCGCAAAAGTTGGTGTAAATTATCTCAAATATTACGGAGAAAAAATGGTTAATTCTGATTTGACTCGTGACAAACTCAACGAAGATAACGCAGAAGACATCTACGACGGACTGAAAAGTTTGAAAGGAAGCGCGCTGAAAGTAGCGCAAATGTTAAGCATGGACAAAAGCTTTTTGCCACAGGCTTATGTAGAAAAATTTTCTCTTTCTCAATTTTCCGTTCCGCCACTTTCAGCACCATTAGTACTAAAAACGTTCAAGACGAATTTTGGAAAAACACCTTATGAGATTTTTGACGAATTCAACGCAAACTCTGTTAACGCCGCAAGTATCGGACAAGTTCATGTTGCAGTAAAAAACGGTAAAAAACTGGCGGTAAAAATTCAATATCCTGGCGTTGCCAATAGTATTTCATCTGATTTGGCTTTGGTGAAACCAATAGCAATCAGAATGTTTAACCTTAAAGGGAAAGATTCTGATAAATATTTCAAGGAAGTCGAAGACAAATTGATTGAGGAAACCAATTATTTATTGGAATTAAAACAAAGCCAAGAAGTTGTTGAAGCCTGTAAAAAGATTGACAATTTAGCTTTCCCAAATTACTATCCAAAATTTTCATCGGAGAAGATTATCACGATGGATTGGATGACAGGAATTCATCTTTCGGAATTTACCAATAAAAATGACAATCAAGAAATTGCAGACAAAATTGGTCAGGCATTGTGGGATTTCTATATGTACCAAATTCATATTCTGAAAAAAGTACATGCTGATCCGCATCCGGGAAATTTTTTGGTAAACGATGAAAACCAATTAGTGGCACTGGATTTTGGTTGTATGAAACAAATTCCCAATAACTTCTATATTCCTTATTTCGAATTAATAAACAAAGAAGTGATTGATAATAAGAAACTTTTTAGCCAAAAATTATTCGAATTAGAAATCCTTAGAGTCGATGACACCAAAGAGGAAGTGGAATATTTCACTCAAATGTTTTACGATTTATTATCCCTGTTCACTAAACCTTTTCAAACCGAAACTTTTGATTTCTCGGACGCAGCATTTTTTGAAAGCATCGCACAATTGGGCGAACGATTCTCAAAAGACACTAATCTTAGGAAAATGAATGGTAATCGAGGTTCCAAACATTTCATTTATATGAACAGAACCTTTTTTGGATTATACAATTTGATGTTTGATTTGAAAGCAACAATCGTTGTCCATGAATATCAAAAATACAACTAGTGAAAAAGGAAAATCTGCCTTCAAAAATGTGTTTGGTTTGTAACCGACCTTTTAGTTGGCGGAAAAAATGGGAAAAAGTTTGGGACGAAGTCAAATATTGTAGTGAAAAATGCAAAAGAAACAAAAAGGGTTAGTTTGGTTTAGAAATGATCTTAGAGTCAATGATAATGAATCGTTGTCAAATGCTATTGGCGAAAATGATACTTTAATTGCAATGTATTGTTTTGATCCAAGGCATTTTGAAAACACAAGATTTGGTTTTAAGAAAACAGAAAAATTTCGAGCTAAATTCCTAATTGAATCGGTAACAGCTTTGAAACAAAATCTGGAAAAAATAAATATTCCGCTTTTGGTTTATCACCAAAAACCAGAAGAAATTATTCCGGAAATTATTGCTCAAAATGGAATCAATTCTGTTTACTTGCAAGAAGAATGGACGAGTGAGGAAATAGAAGTTTTAGAGAACATAAAATCGAAAATTTCGGATTCAGTAGCGTTCAAAAGCACTTACAATCAGTTTCTATTTCATCCTGCAACTATTCCGTTTGACATTCCTTCGATTCCAAATGTTTTTACACAATTCAGGAATCAATGTGAAAAATCAACGAAGGTCAGACCTGAATTCGCAGTTCAACCGATGTCTGAAGAAAATTGGATCACAAACGAAACTGTAATTCCTACGATGGAAACATTGGGATTTAGTGATTTTGAAATGGATTCCAGAACTGCTTTTCCTTTTGGTGGCGGTGAAAACGAAGCAATGAAAAGGTTGCAAAATTATTTTTGGGAAACCAAAAAACTAAGTGTTTATAAATTGACTCGCAACGGATTAATTGGGACTGATTTTAGTTCGAAATTTTCTCCTTGGTTGACCAATGGCTCTATTTCGGCGAAAACTATTTATTGGGAGATTGTCAAATACGAACAACAAATTGAGAAAAATGATTCGACGTATTGGTTGATTTTTGAACTGATTTGGAGGGATTATTTTAAATACGTTTCGATGAAAAACGGAGATTCGATTTTTAAAATTGGAGGGATTTTAGATAAAAAATACGATTGGAAGAACAATCAATCAGCGATAAAAAATTGGATTAACGGCACGACAGAAGAGCCTTTTGTAAATGCCAACATGATTGAATTACAACAAACCGGTTGGATGAGCAATCGCGGGAGACAAAATGTAGCTTCTTATTTTGCAAAGGAGCTGCTGTTAGACTGGCGCATAGGAGCTACGTATTTTGAAGCGATGCTTATTGATTACGATGTACACAGCAATTACGGGAATTGGATGTATGTTTCAGGAGTTGGTAACGACCCAAGAGATCGAAAATTTAATATTAAGCTACAAGCTGAAAATTACGACGGGCAATCAAAATTCCAGAAATTATGGCTGCAACAACAATTATTTTAAAAATTAAATGAATACAAACAAGAAACATATCAATGTAGTTTGGTTTAAAAGAGACCTTCGTTTACAGGATAACGAAGCGATTTTTAATGCTACACAAACTGATACACCTACTTTATTGCTTTATGTATTCGAAAAATCTTTAGAAAACGATTCGCATTACAGTCCGAGACATTGGAATTTCATCAAGCAATCGCTTGTAGATATCAATAAACAACTGGAACAATCGAATACACACGTTTTAGCGGTGTCCTCAGAGGTGCTGCAAGTACTTAATACGATACAAGAAATATATAAAATAGATACGGTTTTTTCGCATCAGGAAACTGGTTTAAAAATCACGTACGAAAGAGATAAAACCTTCAAACGATTTTGTAAAAACAACCAAATTCATTGGGTTGAAAATACCAATAACGGAATTTTCAGGGCGCTAAAAAACAGAACGGATTGGGTTTCAAAATGGGAAAAATACATGAACGAACCTCAATTTATTTTTGATTCAAAAGCAAAAAATTTCCTCAATACTGATGCAATAACCGAACTCGAAAAAGCATTAGAAAAGACAAATTTAGAAACTGTTCCCGATACTATTTTTCAAAAAGGAGGCAGCACAATGGCTGGTAAATATTTACAAAACTTCTTTGACGAGCGCTATCACAATTATAGCTTGCATATTTCGAAACCTTTATTGGCTCGAAAAAGTTGCAGCAGATTATCCCCATACATTGCTTGGGGAAATCTATCATCCAGACAAGTTTTGCAAAAAGCAGCTACGTTCAGATTGACGTGCAGTCATAAAAAGCAAATTGATTCTTTTATCTCCAGACTAACTTGGCAGGCACATTTCATACAAAAATTTGAAATGGAAGAAATCATGGAGTTTGAAAGTGTCAATAAAGGCTTCCATTCGTTGAAAAAGAAAGTCAATGAAAATTATATTGAAGCCTGGAAAACGGGACAAACTGGATTTCCATTAATCGATGCTTCCATGCGCTGCTTGAATGAAACCGGTTATTTGAACTTTCGAATGCGTGCGATGTTAGTATCGTTTTTTACACATAATCTATGGCAGCCTTGGCAAGAAGCAACACAACATTTATCACAAATGTTCTTGGATTTTGAACCCGGAATTCATTTTCCCCAGTTGCAAATGCAGGCTGGTGAAACCGGAATCAATATGTTGCGTATCTATAATCCAATAAAGAACAGTTACGAACACGATCCTGATGGAGAATTTATAAAAAAATGGGTGCCGGAATTACGCAATTTGCCAAGAGGATTTATACATGAACCGTATAAAATGACCTATTTAGATCAGAAATTTAATGATTTTGAAGTAGGCATCAACTATCCGAAACCAATTGTAAATATGGAACGAACTAGGAAATTTGCCAGTGATTTTTTATGGAAAATGAAGAAAAACACATTGGTAAAAGAGGAAAGTTCACGCATATTAAAATTACATACTATGGCCGATATTGGCGACAGTGAATAATTTTTCAATAGCAATCTCATAAAAACAATAGCAACTTCAAATAAATAAAATATCGTGACTGTAAAAAAAGAACTGACTGATTTAGATAAAGACCGAATCATAGAAATGGCTTGGGAAGACCGAACCACTTTTGATGCGATTTTAATGCAATTTGGACTAAAAGAACAAGAAGTAATCGACTTGATGCGTACCGAAATGAAACCTTCAAGTTTTAGAATGTGGCGAGAAAGAGTGCAAGGCCGCAAAACAAAACATGAGAAATTAAGGGATTTTCGGGAGGGTCGTTTTAAATGTACGATGCAAAGACAAATTAACAACAACAAGATTTCTAAGCGTTAAAAATTAGTTTTCAGTAAACAATAATCCGTTAAAACAACAACAACATATAAAAAATGAAAAACATAGTAATCATTGGTGGTAGTAAAGGAATTGGCAATGCTATTTTGTTGCAACAATTAGAGACAAACTTGGTCTACAACATTAGCCGAAACACGCCAGATATCACACATCCCAATCTGAAACACTTTTCTGCAGATGTATTGCAGGATTCGCTTCCGGAAATTGAGGCTGTAGACACCTTGATTTACTGTCCGGGTTCCATCAATTTGAAACCCATAGGAAGTCTTAGTATAGATGATTTCAGGAATGATTTTGAAATTAATGTCATTGGCGCTGTAAAAGCCATTCAGAAATATTTACCTGTTTTAAAAAAGGGAACTAATCCATCAATTGTTTTGTTTAGCACGGTAGCCGCAAAATTAGGAATGCCGTTTCATGCTAGTATTGCTACCGCAAAAGCTGGAGTTGAAGGACTAGTGAAATCGTTGGGAGCAGAATTGGCTTCGGTAGTACGCATCAATGCCATTGCTCCCACGATTACCGAAACATCACTTTCGGCAGGTATTTTGAGAAATGATCGAATGAAAGAAAATATGGTAGAACGCCACCCGATGAAAGGCTATTTGAAACCAGAAGAAGTAGCTAGTATGACTGACTTCCTGATTTCGGAAAATGCGAAATCAATTTCTGGTCAAGTATTCGAGATGGATTACGGAATAGTGACTTTTAAAATCTAAAAAAACAATTAGCCAAACTTAAAATTGAAAGACAGCATACCATGATAAAAGAAATGAAAAGTTACGAGAAAATTGAACAATACGACACTGAAATAACGGAAGCACTAGCTGATAATTATAGAGTAATAATTGAAAATTTAGGGGAAGACGTTAACAGAGAAGGTCTCGAAAAAACACCGGAACGTGTTGCAAAAGCAATGCAATATTTAACTCATGGTTACGGACTGGATCCTTTGGAAATACTTAAATCGGCAATGTTCACTGAAGACCATAAACAAATGATTGTGGTGAAAGATATCGAAGTATATTCCATGTGCGAACACCATATGTTGCCGTTTTTTGGAAAAGCACATGTCGCTTATATTCCAAATGGTAAAATTGTAGGCTTAAGTAAAATCCCAAGAGTCGTAGATGCTTTTGCCAGAAGAATGCAAGTACAGGAACGATTGACAGACCAGATCAAAAATTGTATCCAGGACGCTTTGAATCCTCTTGGTGTAGCAGTTGTGATTGAAGCCCAACACATGTGCATGCAAATGCGAGGGATTCAAAAACAAAACTCAGTTACAACAACATCATCTTTTACCGGTGCTTTCGAAAAAGACAAAACCAGAAAAGAATTTATCAGTTTAGTTTCTAATAAACTGAGTTAATTTTAATTTTTACAACTAAGAAAACGGATTAAAATGGCCACAAAGGCACAAAGACTCAAAGAAAAATCTGACCAATTAAAGCAATTAGCTTAGTACCTATGGGCTTAGTAACAAAAAAACAGAAATCATGACAATTCTCTTAACAGGCGCAACAGGTTATATCGGGAAGCGACTTTTGCCGTTGTTGGTGGCACAAGGTCACGAAATAATCTGTTGCGTAAGGGATAGAAACAGGTTTTATTGTCCTATCGAATTTCAAAAAAGTGTTACAGTAATTGAAGTTGATTTTCTCAAACAAGAAACATTGATAGCCATTCCAGATGCTATTGATGCCGCTTATTATCTGATTCATTCCATGTCAGGATCCGCTAATAATTTTGATGAATTAGAAAGCGTATCGGCACTGAATTTTGTGCAACGATTGAATGAAACCAAAGCAAAACAAGTTATTTATTTGAGCGGAATAGTCAATGACAAATCGCTGTCGAAACATTTATCATCCAGAAAAAAAGTAGAAGAAATTTTAAATATTGGAACGTTTGCCGCGACAACTTTACGAGCTGGAATTATTGTGGGTTCCGGAAGTGCATCGTTCGAAATCATTAGGGATTTAGTAAATAAATTGCCTATTATGATTACTCCAAAGTGGCTCAACACAAAATGCCAACCGATTGCAATTCCAGATGTTCTTGATTTTTTATCTAAATCTTTATTAAATCCGCTTACCTATAATCAGAGTTTTGACATTGGCGGGCCCGATATTTTAACGTACAAAGAAATGCTGTTGGGTTTTGCAGAAGCAAAAAAACTAAAGCGATGGATTTTTACTGTCCCAATAATGACTCCAAAATTATCCTCGTATTGGTTGTATTTTGTAACCTCAACATCATATAGACTCGCGTCAGCACTGGTTAGCAGTATGAAAGTCGAAGTGGTTTGCAGCGATAACAGAATCAATGCTTTATTGAATGTTACGCCTATGACCTACAAACAAGCGCTTTCCCGTGCTTTGATAAAAGTAGACGAAGATAAAGTAGCTTCGAGTTGGAAAGATTCCTTAATCAGTGGGCGTTTTAGCAGCAATATGTCGGAATATTTGAAAGTTCCAAAAAAGGATTGCTACATCGACCGCCGTAAAATGGAAATCATTGACCGCGCTTTTACCATCAGCAGAATTTGGTCCATTGGTGGTGATTCGGGTTGGTATTATGGCGATTGGTTGTGGAATTTACGTGGTTTTATTGACAAATTATACGGTGGCGTGGGTTCCCGAAGAGGAAGAACGAATCGACATGATATTCATTCTGGTGATGCTTTGGATTTTTGGCGTGTTTTGTATGCCAATAAAGAAGAGGGAAAATTAATTTTATTTGCCGAAATGAAATTACCAGGTGAAGCTTGGCTAGAATTCAAAATAATAGGAAATACTTTGTACCAATCCGCAACATTCAGACCAAAAGGGATTTGGGGAAAATTATACTGGTATTCCGTTTTGCCATTTCATGGATTTATTTTCGAAGGAATGCTGAAGAAATTGATCCAGTAACTGCCGTTTTTTTTTAACTATATATGTCATATAAATTTTTAGGTTATGTCTTAAAACTTATATGACTTATATGTTAATTTTTTTTATTTCAAAATCCCTACTTTATATCTGGCAATCGCTCTATCCCTAGCCATAGCATGCTCTACCATTGGTTCTCCATATCCTAAATCGAATTCTTTTATCCATTTTCGGATGTAGATACCTTTTTCGTCGAATTTTTTTTGTTGAATCTCCGGATTGAAAACACGGAAATAAGGTGCTGCATCACAACCGGTTCCTGCTGCCCATTGCCAATTTCCAACATTGGCAGACAATTCGTAATCCAATAATTTTTCGGCAAAATAGGCTTCACCCCATTGCCATTGAATTAATAAATGCTTGCAGAGAAAACTCGCCACTACCATTCGGACTCTGTTGTGCATGTATCCGGTTTCATTGAGCTGACGCATTCCGGCATCAACCATAGGATATCCGGTTGTTCCCGAACACCAACGCTTGAAATCGGCTTCATCATTACGCCACTGAATCCCATCATACGCTGATTTGAAGTTCTGGGTAACAACTTTTGGAAAACTGAATAATATTTGCATGAAGAATTCTCTCCAAATCAGTTCACTCAAAAAAATATCATTTTTGTGAAATGCCCAATTGACCAGTTTCCGAATGCTTACGGTTCCAAAACGCAAATGTGGTGAGAGATAGGAGGTTTTATCCAAAGCTGGAAAATCTCTTATATCTTGATAATTTGCAATGAATTTTAAGTTGTGCGGCTTTACTTTTATTGGACTTTCTTCGAAATCTATTTGTTCCAAAGTTGGAAAAGTAAAACTATTTCTATGAAAATTAGAAAACATATCCGTGGCATCATATTCTGGAACCGGAGCCATTGATTTGTACTTTTCTAACCATTTATTTTTAAAAGGAGTATAAACAGTGTATGGCAATCCATCGGCTTTTGTGATTTCTTTTTCTTCGAAAATAACTTGGTCTTTAAAAGAAAAGGAAATGGTATTGTTTGCTTCTAACATTTCACAAATAATGGTGTCACGTTTTATGGCGTAGGGTTCGTAATCTTTGTTGAAGAAAACTTCCTTGACATCGAATTCTTCTAAAAGTGATTGCCAAACGTCAATAGTTTTTCCTTTTTTTACCAAAAGAGTACTTCCTATTTCCTGTAATTGGGTATCTATTTTCGAAAGTGAATCGTGAATGAAACCTACTCTGGCATCGTTTTTTGGTAAACTGTCTAAAATGGAATCATCAAAAATAAACAATGGAACAACAGGAAATTTAGATTTTAAAGCATGAAATAATCCAATATTATCTTCTAAACGTAAATCGCGTCTGAACCAAAAAAACGATACTTCTTGTTTTTCCATTATTTACCATTAAACATTTTATCCACCATAATGCGTCTGTGATCAAAGATGGCTTTCAATTTATTTTTTACGATAAGTGTGTTCATAATGCGACCGATGAAACCCAAAGGCAAAGCATAATGAACCAAATCAGTCATTTTCACTCCGTTTTCAGTAGCTTCAAAAAAATGTTTGTGATGCCACAATGCATAAGGTCCAAAACGTTGTTCGTCGATAAAATAACTATTCTCTTTTACGAATGTGATTTCGGTAACCCAAGGCAATTTTAATCCCAAAAGTGGAGACACTTTGTATTGTATTATTTGCCCAGCGTACATAGATTTATTATCGAAATCAGTGATTTCGAAACCCATTGTTACCGGTGTGATTTTTTGAAGATTACTTGGACTGGAAAAAAAAGCCCAACATTCTTCTAAACTTGCATTTACATACTGAACAGTTTCTTTTTTATAGAGTTTCATCGGTGATACTTGTTATTTTAATCGAAAATTGTATTGAAATGCGGGTTGCGTGAGGGATGGCAGTGGAGCTCTTTTTATAGCTGGCTTTTTTTCCAGGTATAAAAAAGCGGGAACGTACAGCCCGACCCGATTTTTCATCGGGTCACGCCCAAATGGAATTGTTAGATTTTATAGTATTTGAAAGGTACAAATAACATTCCGAAACACTCACCGTGTTCCTTACCCAAATGTTTGTGATGCACTTTGTGGGCTTTCCGCAAGCCTATTAAATACTTGTTGTTGGTGTTTTTGAACCACTTGAAACGTTGATGAATCAAGACATCGTGAATCATGAAATAACAGAATCCGTAAAATGTGATTCCGAGTCCAATGAAAAAAAGATAGTTCATTCCGCCTTGAACTCCAAAGTAAAAAAGAACGATGCTGGGAATGGCAAAAATCACAAAGAAAACATCGTTCCGTTCGAAAACATTCGCGTATTTAGGTTGGTGATGATCGGCATGAAAATACCACATCAAACCGTGCATAATGTACTTATGCGTCAGCCAGGTCACACATTCCATGAAAAGGAAAACACCTAAAAAGATTAAAAAGGAAATCATTATTCTGTTATTTATTTAAAATATTGGTTTTAAAAGTAAGCACTGTTTTATACTAATTTCAACTTGTAAGTTACAAAAGATTGCGCCAATAGTCCCGCTTTCGTATAATTTGAAACCCGAATTCTGGCGTTCCCAATTTCATGACAAGGTGTGTTTTCAAGTTTTTTCAAGAGTTTTTTATAATATACAAATGCAGTGTAAACTCCAAATTTAGCTTCGATGGGCAGTTTCAGAATTCCTTGATATGCGACATTAAAATCTTCCTGAATTTCCTTTATAATCATTTTTTTGGCATTTTCATCGAATGAATTCAAATCAACTCCCGGAAAATAATTCCGATTCAAAACCAGATTATCGTCCTTCAAATCTCTCAGAAAATTAACTTTTTGGAAAGCAGACCCCAATCGCATGGCTTCATCTTTCAACTGTTCGTATTTTTGCTCTTTTCCGGCTACAAAAACTTTTAGACACATTAGTCCAACTACATCTGCAGAGCCATAAATGTATTCATCATATTCGGCTTTGCTGTTGTAATCTGATTTCACTAAATCTAATTTCATACTTTTCAAAAAAGCCTGAATCAAGTCATCAGTAATGTTGTATTTCTTAACCGTATGCTGAAAAGAATTCAAAATTGGGTTCAGACTTATCCCAGAATTATACGATTTGTAGTATTCTTTTTCGAAATCATTAATCAAATTTTCTTTGTCGAAACCATGAAATGAATCCACAATTTCATCCGCAAAACGAACAAACCCATAAATGCTGTATATCGCATCCCTAATGATTGGCGAAAGCATGTATACCGCCAATGAAAATGAAGTACTATAGTTTTTGGTAACCAGTTTACTGCATTTGAAAGATACATCATCGAATAATTGCTTCATGGTTATTGTTCTAAAAATTGCTTATTTATTAATTCCGACACTAATTTTCCTGAGATTAATGCAGGCGGAACACCCGGTCCTGGAACGGTTAATTGTCCCGTGAAATATAGATTCTTTACTTTTTTACTTTTTAATTTCGGTCTTAAAAAAGCGGTCTGTAATAAGGTGTTTGCCATTCCGTAAGCATTTCCCTTATAGGAATTGTATTCGGAAACAAAATCATTTTTACAAAACGAATGCTTAAATATAATATTATTTTTCACGCTTTGCTGTGTTAAATTTTCAAAACGTTCCATTATTTTATTGAAATATTCTTCTCGCAATTCTTCGGTATCTGTGATTCCGGGTGCTAATGGAACAAGAAAAAATCCGGTTTCCATTCCTTCCGGAGCGGCAGTTTTATCTGTTAAAGAAGGAAAATTCGCATAAAACAAAGGTTCCTTTGGCCACTGCGGTTCATCATAAATATCCTTGGCATGTTGATAAAAATCAACATCAAAAAACAAGGCATGATGCGATATATTTTCTATTTTTTTATTAAACCCAACGTAAAATAATAATGACGAAGGTGCAAAAACACGACTATCCCAATATTTCTCGGAATACGCTCGATGTTCCTTATCCAGTAACGTTTCGGTGTGATGATAATCCGCTCCACTCAAAATCAAATCAGACGCAATCGTTTCGCCATTTACGACTATCGCTTTTGCCGTTTTATTCTCAACGATTATTTTCTCAATATTTGAATTCGTGTGAAACGCAACTCCTAATTCTCTTGCTAAACTTTCCATAGCACGAATTACATCAAACATTCCAGTTTTAGGATGCCAAGTACCAAGACCAAAATCGGCGTAATTCATAAAACTGTAAAACGATGGTGTATCTGAGGGTTTTGCTCCAAGAAATAACACTGGAAACTCCAATATTTGAATTAAGCGCTCGTTCTTAAATTTCTTGCGCACCTCTTTACTGATATTAGTAAAAAACTGTCCAACTTTCAAAGCGGTTTCTTTAGTTACCAGCTCCAATGGAGAAACTCCGGGACGATACACTAAATCTTTAATAGCAATGTCATAATTGCTTTTGGCTTCCGCCATAAATTTATTTAGTATTTTGCCGCTTCCTTTTTCAATCGCTTCAAAAGTGAATATAATATCCGGCAAATTATCAGCAATTGCGATAAAATCATCTATACCATAGTACACTCGGTATGCCGGAGATAATTTTATGAGCTCATAGTAATCAGTTGTTTTTTTATCAAAATCAGCAAAAAAACGCTCAAATACATCGGGCATCCAATACCAACTCGGTCCCATATCAAATGTAAACCCCTCTTTTTTTAATTGTCTGGCTCTTCCGCCAACAGTGGCATTTTTTTCGAAAACAGCAACTTCATGACCACTTTTTGCCAAATAGCAAGATGCTGCCAAAGCTGAAAATCCCGAACCTATAATTGTAATTTTTTTTCTCATCTGTTTAACAAATATACAAAATTATTAAACAGAAAATTAAATTCGGTCTATTAATTCCGAAATGGAATCGAAAATTGATATTTTATCAGAAAGTTCTTCTTTATTAATAAATTCAACCAACCTACCGGTGAACCATAACTCAGTGTTTTCGTCCACCAGTTCATCGGTCATTTTAGTCACATATTCATTTATGGAATCTCTATCAGGCTGAACGGTCAAGTAGGATACGAAAACAATCGAATTGAAATGTTTCTTTAGATCTTTCAAATTTTCAATTGGCATACTCTCTCCCAAGTAAATCGTTTTATATCCGTTTAAAAGG
Source organism: Flavobacterium esculini (assembly GCF_048284325.1). NCBI lineage: Bacteria > Pseudomonadati > Bacteroidota > Flavobacteriia > Flavobacteriales > Flavobacteriaceae > Flavobacterium > Flavobacterium esculini. The sequence continues at coordinate 65,231 of NZ_JBLVPI010000015.1, forward strand.
ATTTCATAATTCAGATACATCAATCCTAATTCATGTATTTCATTCATAGGAAGCGACAAAACAAATACCCTATCAAATTTGGTCTGCTTCAAAACCTGCAATTTTTCGGTATTAACGAGTAGTTTTTGTTTGATTAAATAACTGACAAAATGCTCGTGTGCCGGAGTAATTGTATCAGACTGCCACAGCAATCCGAGTTCATTCATCAAAGGAATAAAAACTTGATGAAAGATTTCCTTGAAAGATTTTTCGGCAATTAACCAATTGTAAGTATTAAAAAATAACTCCTGATCAAAGTTCATCATCGCCATTTTAAAAGCACTGATAGCATGATTTTTAGCATTTTTTGTAGAAATAATTTCTCTTACAAGAGATGGTATTTTTTCTTGGGGATAAGTGGCAATTTTAGAAATTTTATACCCATAATCATGCAATAAAGTAATATTTAAAAGCTTTTGTAAGCTAGCCAAATCATACAACCGAATGTTCGTATCCGTACGCATGGGTTGCAGTATATCGTATCTTTTCTCCCAGATTCGTATGGTATGCGCTTTTATTCCAGAAAGATTTTCAAGATCTTTTATACTGAAAACGCTTTTTATATTGTTCATTGTTTATGTAAATTTAATAAACAAATGTAAAATATTTTTCCTTATTAATTTGAAATAATCTGAAAACTATTGTTTTATTCTAAAGTGACACTGTCAAATGCATCCAATTTATCTAAATTCAAAATTGTTTTAGAATTATCGGTACTTCGGGCGTACATCGGTTCAAATTTTGCTCCATATACTACTTCATTAAAGGTATACGAAGTACGAATAGCAACGGTATTACTGAACATATCATCAAAAGTTTTAATGAAAACAAGAATTTCTCCATGAATATTCTCAAAATCGGCTGCCGTAAAATTATAGAGCGGGCTGTTTTCGGTAATTGGGTGAACCAAAGTCCAGCTTAAGGTTAATGCATTTATTTTATCCAATTCCAATTCCAAAGAGTAGAAATTATTAGTCATTATCCCATTTTCTTCAACACTCATTCCAAGAGTCATTTTAGCCTCAGCATCAGTAAAATTGGTGTTCTTAAAAGGGGTGGTTCTAATCATTAAACCAGTAATTTCGCCGTAAGGTGCAATCAGGGCATTGTGAGAAAACTTCAAAAATGCTGTTGGTTTACTAAATCTCCCGAAGAATAAACCCGTAGCAATAGCAAAACTCAACAACCCAATTAAGGCTTCGGCAGCAGAAACAAGACTTGCCATAAAACCTGAAGGACTAATATGTCCATATCCTACTGTGGTGAACGTTTGAGCACTAAAAAAATAAGCTTGACCAAACTGTACCCAATCTGACCCTGAGGCATCAATACCATTCAAATACTCAATTCCTATAGCATAATAGATAAAGGCAAACAAAAAATTAATTCCAACATAAAACAACAGTAGAACTAACATGAATTTCCATCGTGGCATATCAATCATAGTATGATACCAACTGATGCGGTGCAAAAAATGAATTCCCCGTTTCTCGATATTAGCAGTCCCGTTTTTATTAATAAAACGACCTCCATAATTATTTGCATTCGTCCCAAAGCCAGTATTTTTATCTGTTTTAGCTTTTATATTGATATTTTTTAAAGAGGCCATTTCATTTCAAATTAGTTATGAGGTAAAAATAGCTAAAAATATTTTTATAAAAACGATGTGCTTTTTGGCTATTAAAGACCGTTTTAATTTGATTGGAAATAATTTTATACGCCTACGGTATGGGCACATCTGGAAATAGAAAACAGGTAACACGGATTGAACAAATTAACACAAATTTAAATTTGTTCTTTTCTATTTTAACTACCAAAACATGTTCTGAAGTGTCATATTTATGTTGGGTTTTTCATGTTATAATGAAAAAATCTATAAAAATCCGTCTAATCTCTCAAATCCGTGCTCTATTCTAATGCATCAAAATTGTATCCTGACGATATAGTCTTGTACTCTATCTTTTTTAAACTATAAAATTTCCAAATTGATTTCTTTCTAATTAAGCAATAAAATATTTTAAAACATCTTTTGAAAAGAGGTGAAATAAATTTACCAAAACAAATCAAAACAACTGAAAATCAGTACCTTTATGTTAAATTTTTCTTTTTTGTATAAAACTTAATGTTATGTATAACGAGATGTTAAAAGATAGAATTGAAGCAGGTTTACTCCTTGCAGAAAAATTAAAAAAATACGAGAATAGCAATACAGTTGTTCTTGCTGTTCCCAGAGGCGGAGTACCCGTGGCTCATATAATAGCCAAAAGCTTACACCTTCCCTTAGACATTGTGCTCTCTAAAAAGATTGGACATCCTTACAACAGGGAATTTGCCATAGGTGCTGTATCAATAGATTCTACAATTATTGATGAACATCCTGGTGTTTCCAATGAATACATAGAAGAAGCTATCATCAGACTTCGAAAAATACTACAGGAAAAATACGGACTCTACATGGGCAATCGCAAGCCTATTGATATAAAAGGCAAAAACATAATTGTGGTAGATGATGGTATTGCAACAGGGAATACCTTACTGGTCAGCATCAGTATGTTGCGAAAAAGAAATCCTGCAAAAATTATTGTAGCAGTGCCAGTTTTACCTCGTGAGACCGTAACAGTATTTGAGAAAAATGCAGATGAGTTTATCTTCCTGATTGCCTCTAAATCTTTTAGAGGAGTCGGCGGATTTTATGAAGATTTTAATCAAGTAGAAGATGACGAAGTGATTAAATTGTTGAATGTTTCAAGCCCTATTGAATAGCATTACAAATCTACTATTGTTTATTTTAAAAAATCAATCATGGAAAAATTAGATTTGGACATCCCTTTGTCATCTGTCACACTGAAAGGGGATTTAGTAATTCCTGAAAATGCAATTGGGATTATTGTTTTTTCACACGGAAGCGGTAGCAGTAGATTCAGTCCTCGAAACAGAATGATTGCAGAACTGATTCAGCAACAAAGAATAGGTACATTCCTGTTTGACTTACTCACAGAGGAAGAAGATCGCATTTACGAAAACCGATTTAATATCGATTTATTATCGATCCGACTGATAGAAACTACATTATGGCTTATGTCCAATAAAGGTGCCAAAAATCTACCCATAGGCTACTTTGGAGCCAGCACCGGAGCAGCAGCTGCATTGCGGGCAGCTGCCCATTTTGGAAAAAAAATAAAGGCGGTGGTATCACGCGGCGGTCGCCCTGATTTAGCCATAACCGAATTGCCCTTAGTAACTGCTCCCACACTACTCATTGTGGGTGGAGAAGATGTTCCGGTTATTGGGATGAATAAAATGGCTTATGATGAACTGGGATCCGTAAAAGAAATGAAAATAATTCCAGGAGCTACCCATTTATTCGAAGAACCACGAAAATTACAGGAAGTAGCTGATTTAGCGATTGTCTGGTACAAAAGATATTTGACAAAAGAAGACGAGTAAGAATGTAAAAACTTGACCTATACTTTCCAATAATTACAGTTATTTATTACTGTGATTTAAAATTATCCTAAATATTTTTTTTCATTTCCTTAAATACAAAAATAGTTGAGCCGAAAACTGCATATTGAAAGAGTAGGCAAAAAAAAACGTACTATCATGAAAAAGACGATTACTTTTCTAATGCATTTACTTTTTGCAGTAAATGCATTTAGCCACACAATACCAAATAATGAGTTTTCTAAAGAATATTCTTTTACACCACTACAAAAATGAAATGGTAGCTTTTGGTCTAATAACTCCCCTTTGGGGTATTATTTTTGGAACAATGCCGAAAGATAAAAAACTTGAATAAACCCAAAACGTTTTAAAATGTCTAAATATAACGGAATGGCAATCGCAATTGCCTAGCTATACTTCCTTTCTTTTTTATAGCTTTGCAATTGAAAAACAACCTTATAAATTATAAACGATAAGAAAAACTTAATTATACAGTTCCCCCTTTTTAATAGACTACCTTACACAAAAATCAATGTCTATAGAACATAAGGTTCGGCTGGTTGAAGAATTATTCGACCGTCTTGAAAATGAAATTACTGCTTTCCAATCAGAAACTAATTTACATTGTCGCACTGGCTGCGGCCAATGCTGTTCTACACCAGACATCGTTGCTTCTCCTTTGGAGTTTTTGCCTTGGGCATTATATCTGTTTTTAAACGGCAAAGCCGACGAAATACTTGTTGAATTAAACAACAAATCCGATAACAATTGTCATTTATACCGACCGATTGCTGTTTTGGACCGCAGCAACGGAAGCTGTAGCAACTATCGCTATCGCGGATTGATTTGCAGGCTTTTTGGGTATGCCGCCAGCAGAGATAAATATGGCAAACTGCGACTAGCCACTTGCAAAATAATCAAAGAAGAGCAGCAACAAAACTATAAGGATACTGAAGAGGCCATTAGCAATGGATTGTACGTACCCATTTTCTCTGATTATTACATGCAGCTTTCCCAAATTGACAACAGGCTAGCCATCACTTTACTCCCAATAAACGAAGCCTTAAAGATGGCCATTGAAGAAGTCTTGCATTATTACGCCTATAGACCGTTTCCGGGCGGACTAGAGAATATTGCCTAAAATAAAAGTAACAAGTAATGCACGAACGGATTAAAACAATCGCTTTTTTTCCTAAATTAGTTAGATTAAAATAATTTTTATGAAAAAGCTAACCAAAGAAGATATCAGTCAAGAGATTTTTGATTTATATGACGACTATGCCCATAATAAAATAGAAAGAAGGCAATTTGTTGAAAAATTATCGCTGTTTGCAATTGGCAGCGTTACGCTTCCATCATTGCTAAGCTTTATGACGCCTAATTACATCGAATCTATCTTGATAAAACCTGGAGATCCACGGTTGAAATCAGAATTTATCACCTACGATTCTCCTAAAGGCGGAGGAAAAATCAAAGGGCTTTTATCCCAACCCACGGGAACCAAAAAGAAACTACCGGGAATCATTGCCGTACATGAAAACCGAGGACTGAATCCTTATATCGAAGATGTAGGCAGAAGAGCCGCAATAGAAGGATTCATCACTTTGGCACCAGACGCTTTATCGCCTTTAGGGGGTTATCCCGGAAATGATGATGCCGGAAGAGAACTACAAAAAAAACGTACCCGTGAAGAAATGCTCGAAGACTTCATTGCAGCCTACGAATACCTAAAATCCCACAAAGATTGTAATGGACATATTGGTGTGGTAGGATTTTGTTTTGGCGGTTGGATTGCCAATATGATGGCGGTGAAAATCCCAGATTTATGTGCCGCAGTTCCTTATTACGGCGGACAACCCACAGCCGAGGAAGCCGAAAAAATAAAAACGCCCATCATGGCAAACTATGCAGGATTAGATACCAAAGTAAATGAGGGTTGGCCTGCTTTTGAAGCTATACTTAAAAAGAACAAAGTAGAACATACCGCTTATTTCTATCCCGGAGTGAATCATGGTTTTCACAACAATACCACGCCTAGATATGATGAAGCGGCTGCCACTTTATCATGGACACGAACGATTGATTTTTTCAAGGAGAAATTGAAGAAGAAATAATTAGAGTATTTTGATTTTTAAAAATCCCTTAATTCGGACTTTTTTTACTTAAGATTCTAACTATTTGCAAAAAAATGTCGTGTCTATTTTATGAACGAGCAGTAATTTTAACAAAAACAATTTCAAATTAAACAATGCTACCTATGTCACAAAAATTTCTTTACGCTTTCTTCGTAATTATAGTAACATCACTAAACGTTTTAGCTCAGAAAAAGCCGCTCAAAGTTGGAATTATTGATCTCACGCATACCCACGTACATGGAATTCTGGGTCGCGAAAATCTTGGAGATATTCAAATTGTAGGGATAGTAGAACCTAATCGCGGTTTAGCACAACGATATTCCAAAGAACACAAATTCCCAATGAGTATTGTTTTTAATACGATGGAAGAAATGATTGATAAAACACATCCAGAGGCAGTTACTGCTTTCGGTTCCATATATCAACATTTAGAAGTCGTTGAAGCTTGTGCTCCAAAGGGAATTCATGTAATGGTTGAAAAGCCATTGGCCGTGAGTATGGAACATGCTAAAAAGATGGAAATGCTTGCTAAAAAGCATAACATTCACCTACTTACTAACTACGAAACCACGTGGTATCCTTCAAACTATAAAGCATATGATTTATTAAAAAAAGATAATGTAGGCGATTTACGCAAAGTTATAATTCGTGATGGGCACAAAGGTCCTAAAAAAATTGGTGTTAATAGTGAATTTTTAGAATGGTTAACGGATCCTGTCCAAAACGGAGGAGGTGCTATTATAGATTTTGGTTGTTATGGTGCAAATCTAATGACTTGGATAATGGAAGGCAAAAAGCCAAATTCAGTAACTGCAATAACACAGCAACTACAGCCTGAAAATAATCCAAATGTGGATGACGACTCAACAATAATTTTAACGTATGACAATGCAAATGCATTAATTCAAGGATCCTGGAACTGGCCAATTGGAAGAAAAGATATGGAAATTTATGGTTTAAATGGAGCTATATATGCGGACAATAAAAGTAACTTGCGGGTGCGCATTGCCGATGGTTATGACGGATTCAAAGAAGAATCATACCCGATTAAAGAATTAGAAGCACCTCGTAATGATCCCTTTTCCTTTTTGGCTGCTGTTGTAAGAAACGAAATCACCATAAAACCTTACGAACTTTCCTCTTTGGAAAACAATATGATAGTGATGGAAATACTTGATGCTGCATTAAAAAGTGCTAAAACTAAAAGGACAATTGAAATCAATAAATAGAAAGTGCATCCATAAGAAAGTGGGAATTCTTAATACTTTGAAATAAAAAATAATTATAGTCCGCTAAATTGTCGTACATGAAAACCGAGGGCTGAAATTGCCAATATGATGGCGGTCAAGGTTTCTACTTTAGCTGCAACAGTTCCTTATTACGGAGGACAACCAACAACTGAAGAAACTGAAAAAATAAAAACGCTCATAATAGCACATTATGCCGGTTTAGATACCAAAGTAAATGAGGGTTGGCCTGCTTTTGAAGCCATCCTCAAAAAAAAATAAAGTAGAAAATACCGCTTATTTTTATCCCGGAGTCAATCATGGTTTCCATAATAATACGACTCCCAGCTCTCCGAAGAGTTACTTTAATTACGCTGGGCAAATGTCTCCGACTTTGACCCATAAAATTTAAGAGAATAAAATACTATCCCACAAAAAAAGCTCCAAGGGGCTTTTCAATATATAAATTCAAGTTTTTATTTACTCAAATACATTTTTCTTCTGGAGTACAATTCGTAGAATTGATCACCCCGCTCTCCGATATGTTCATCGGAAACGCTGGGCAAATGTCTCTAACTTTGACCTGCTAACGGCTAGAGTCATGAGAACATTGGGCGATATTAGCACTCGCGAAACGAATATTTAACTTAAATAACTAAAATCAAATGACCCGATTAATTATAATATTTATCTTTTTTATATGGAGCATGGCTATAAATGCTCAAAGTTCCGAACTTTTAAACGGAAAATGGATTTTTAAAAAGGCTTTAAATAAAGAAGTCGATGATCTCGGTAGACAAACTTTGAAATCAGATATAATTAATAAAATGACTTTTGAATTTAAAAATAGTGGTGAATTTGTGGCGTTTGCTTTCGGACAAAATATGATTGGAAAGTGGACACTTTCTAAAAATTCAAAAATGATAACTTTAAATACAGGAAAAGACAAGTTAGATTTCTCAGTTCTTAAATTAACTGAAAGCGAATTAATATTAAAATTAGGATTGGGCGAATTTCTAATGAAAAAAATCTAACATCCCCCCCCCGCTCTCCGAAGAGTTAATCGGAAACGCTGGGCAAATGTCTCCGACTTTGACCCCATAACAATGAGCCACTAACACAAAATAATCCACAAAAAAAAGCCCGAAAATTTCGAGGCTTTTTCAATATCAATAAATTCAATTTTTTATTTACTCAAATACATTTTTCTTCTAGAGTACAATTCGTAGAATTGATCATCTTTCAAGTCATCAATAAACAAGATGCTTTCTCCTGTTGATTTCATTTCTGTTCATAATTCTATGTTTACTTGACATTTAAATAATTCACACTATCGATTATAAAACAATTTAGGCGAATTAAAATTATCAAAACTTGCGTTTTTTGCAACTTTTGATAATTTATTCATTATCTTTATCCTATGAACAATTACACAAACCGCAAAGAATACATAGAAAAACTATTGTCGTACAAAGACAAAGACCTTATAAAAGTAGTAAGCGGTTTACGTAGGTCAGGCAAAAGTACACTTCTGGAACTTTATCGAGAGCTATTACTAAAACAAGGTGTTGGCAAACGTCAAATTCAGTTCTACAACTTTGAGTTGCCTGAAAATTACTTAAACAAAACGTGGGACGACATTTACTTTGAAATAAAAAAGAAACTGCAAGCCGATAAGCTTAACTATGTTTTTTTAGACGAGGTGCAAAATATTCCACTTTTTGAAAAATTAGTGGATGGACTTTTTGCTACTGAGAACACAGATGTTTATATAACAGGTTCAAATGCCTTTTTATTGAGTAGTGAGTTGGCAACTTTATTGAGCGGTCGCTACATCGAAATTTCTATTTTACCTTTTTCGTTTAAAGAATACTTAACGGCACGCAGCATTGACACAAGCAACAAATACCTTAATTACGAAGCCTTGTTTTTTGATTACGTGAACGAAACATCATTGCCAAAAGGCGTAGAATTGCGTGAAGAAGGTTTCGATAAAATATACGAATATTTGGAAGCCATTTACACAACAATAATAGAAAAAGACATTACTCAACGCCACCAAATAAATGACAAACGGGCTTTTAGCAACATTGTAAAATTTATAGCCTCAAACATTGGCAATTCGCTTTCGCCAAGCAACATTTCAAATACCTTAAAGCAAGACAAACAAAGCATACATCACGCCACTGTAGAAAAATATTTAGAATATTTAGTGGCAAGTTTTGTGTTTTATAAAGTAAATCGATTCGATTTAAAAGGTAGAAAACAACTCGCCACACAAGAAAAATATTACTTGGTGGACACCGGTTTGTTAAATATTTTGGCAGGTAAAGAAAGAACCACCGACAGAGGACACATATTAGAAAACGTTGTTTACCTCGAATTACTCCGCAGAGGCAACAAAATTTGGACAGGTACAACACGTAATACTGAAGTAGATTTTGTATGCAAATCCCCAACAGGCGACATCGAATACTATCAAGTAGCTTGGCAAATGACAAACGAAAATACCGTTGAACGTGAGTTTGGCGCATTAGAAAAAATCAACGATAACTACCCAAAATATTTACTCACGACAGATTCTTTTACCCAAAACAGAAGCGGAGTAAAACACCTAAATGTTTTTAATTGGTTGCTTGAAACTAACTAAAAGCAAGAATAACTACTGGGTATAACAGCAATATGCTGGGTTTAGGCTTACTTAATCCGCCACATCGCCAAGCCTGATAACGTTAATTCTCCGCTCTCCTATACATTCATCAGAAACGCCGCAAATATCTCTGATTTTGAGTCCACAACGAACAACATTACCCCACAAAAAAAGCCCCAATCGGGGCTTTTTACATATAACAAATTCAAGTTTTATTTACTCAAATACATTTTTCTTCTAGAGTACAATTCGTAGAATTGATCATCTTTCAAGTCATCAATAAACAAGATGCTTTCTCCTGTTGATTTCATTTCTGGTCCTAATGCTTTGTTCACATTATGGAATTTACTGAAAGAGAAAACCGGTTGCTTGATAGCATATCCTTTCAACTGTGGGTTAAAAGTAAAGTCGGTTACTTTATTGTGACCTAACATTACTTTAGTCGCATAGTTCACATAAGGTTCTCCATACGCTTTTGCAATAAATGGAACCGTACGAGACGCTCTAGGATTCGCTTCAATGATGTAAACGATATCATCTTTGATCGCAAACTGAATGTTGATTAAACCAACCGTTCTCAAAGCCAACGCAATATTTTTAGTATGGTCTTTTATTTGTTGCATTACAAATTCGCCTAAGTTAAACGGTGGCAAAGTTGCGTTACTATCTCCAGAGTGCACTCCGCAAGGTTCGATATGCTCCATAATTCCTATGATGTACACATTTTCTCCATCGCAAATCGCATCCGCTTCCGCTTCAATTGCACCATCTAAATAATGATCTAGAAGCAACTTATTTCCTGGAATCGTTTTCAACAAATTGATAACGTGTTCTTCTAATTCTTGTTTGTTGATTACAATTTTCATTCCCTGACCACCTAACACATAAGAAGGACGAATCAATAATGGGAAGTCTAAAGTATCAGCCAAAGCAGACGCTTCATCAGCGGTTTCTGCAATTCCAAATTGTGGAAAAGGAATTTTTAAATCGGTTAAAAGTTCTGAGAAACGTCCTCTGTCTTCGGCTAAATCCAGAGCATCAAAACTCGTTCCTATAATTTTAATACCGTATTTAGACAGTTTTTCAGCTAATTTCAAGGCAGTTTGTCCACCTAATTGTACGATAACACCTTCTGGCTTCTCATGTTGGATAATATCGTAAATATGCTCCCAGAAAACTGGTTCGAAATACAATTTATCGGCTGTATCAAAATCAGTCGAAACCGTTTCTGGATTACAGTTGATCATGATCGTTTCGTAGCCACATTCTTTGGCGGCAAGCACCCCGTGAACACAAGAATAATCAAATTCGATTCCTTGTCCAATTCTATTTGGGCCTGACCCAAGAACAATTATTTTCTTTTTATCCGTAACAACACTTTCGTTATCAACGTAACGTGTTCCGTCAGCTTTTTCGATTTCGGCTTCAAAAGTCGAGTAATAGTAAGGCGTTTTTGCTTTGAATTCCGCAGCACAAGTATCAACCAGTTTGAATACACGGTTGATGTTCATTGTAGTACGCAACGTATGCACTTGACTTTCCAAGCAACCTACCATGTGCGCGATTTGTCTGTCGGCAAAACCTTTTTGTTTCGCTTCAAGTAACAATTCTCTTGGCAAAGATTCCACTTTATAGTTAGAAATTTCTTTTTCTAACGTCTGAAGTTCTTCGTATTGTTTCAAGAACCACATATCGATTTTAGTGATTTCATGAATGCGGCTCAATGGAATCCCCATCGCAATAGCATCATAAATCACAAAAACACGATCCCAACTCGCAAAAGTCAGTTTCTCGATAATTTGTTCGTAGTTAGTGTATCCTTTTCCGTCAGCGCCTAAACCATTTCTTTTGATTTCCAATGATTGAGTCGCTTTGTGCAATGCTTCTTGGAACGAACGTCCAATTCCCATTACCTCACCAACGGATTTCATTTGAAGTCCCAATGTTCTGTCAGCTCCTTCGAATTTATCAAAGTTCCAACGTGGAATTTTTACAATCACATAATCCAAAGTTGGTTCGAATAAAGCCGAAGTCGATTTGGTAATTTGATTTTGTAATTCATCTAAGTTGTACCCCAAAGCCAGTTTGGAAGCAATTTTAGCAATAGGATACCCCGTTGCTTTTGATGCCAAAGCGGAGGAACGAGACACACGAGGATTTATTTCAATCGCTACAATATCTTCTTTATCGTCAGGCGAAACGGCAAACTGCACGTTACAACCTCCAGCAAAATTTCCGATGCTACGCATCATCAAGATCGCATAATCACGCATTCTTTGAAAAGTCGTGTCAGACAAGGTCATGGCAGGCGCCACCGTAATCGAATCTCCGGTATGAATTCCCATTGGATCCATATTTTCGATAGAACAGATAATCACAACATTATCATTCTTATCTCTCAAAAGTTCCAATTCGTATTCTTTCCAACCCATCAATGCTTTATCAATTAAAACTTCGTGAATGGGTGAAGCTTCTAAACCTCTGGTTAAAAGTTCGTCAAAATCTTCTTTTTTATAAACAATAGCAGCTCCAGTTCCACCTAAAGTAAAGGACGGACGGATTACTAACGGGAAACCAAATTCCTGAGCAATTTCTTTTCCTCTAAGATAAGAGGTACATATTTCTGCAGGCGCAGATGGAACTCCGATTTTTTTAAGAAGGTTTTTGAATTGCTCCCTGTCTTCGGTAATATTAATGGCATTGACATCAACCCCGATTAATTTTACTCCAAAATCAGCCCAAATTCCTTTTTCATCAGCTTCCAGACACAAGTTCAAAGCGGTTTGTCCACCCATAGTAGGTAAAACGGCATCGATTTGAGGATGTGCTTTAAGGATTTCAATAATGGATTTAGTCGTTAATGGTTTCAAATATATGTGATCGGCCATACTTGGGTCGGTCATAATCGTAGCCGGATTGGAGTTGATTAGAATCACTTCAATTCCTTCTTCACGAATAGAACGTGCAGATTGTGATCCTGCATAATCAAATTCGCATGCTTGACCAATAACAATTGGGCCTGAACCTATTATTAAAACTGATTTTATGGATGTATCTTTTGGCATTGTATTATAATTGTAGTTAGTTTTTTTTATTTAAAGTTTAAGGTTTATGGTCAGTTGCGCAACATTAAACCTTTAAACATTAAACTTTTAATCTTATTTTAACGATAAGGTATAAAAAAAGGCGATACTAAAAAAAGTAACGCCTTATATATGTTTATAAAAACATTATTTTTTGTGTCTTGGTTCGCAAGAAACAGTCAATTTATGTCTTCCTTTAGCTCTTCTACGCGCTAGAACTTTTCTTCCATTAGCAGAAGCCATTCTGTCCATAAATCCGTGCTTATTTCTTCTTTTTCTTTTCGATGGTTGAAACGTTCTTTTGCTCATTGCTTTGTATCTTTAAAAATCTTATTTATATGTCTTCCTAATTTCGAATAACTGTTATTCTAAAACCGAGTGCAAATATACAAAGACTTTTTTTTCTCACAAGCAGTTTTGTAAAAATATTTTCAATTCCTTTTACTATATTTGTGATCTTAAAATAAACACACTATGTTTCACAGAAATATTAAACTTATTATCGCCGGACTTATTATAGCTACTGGCATTTGGCAATTTACTGAAGGAAATATCGGCAACGGAATATTCCTTATTTTATTGAGTGCAATTCCTATTTTTCTTTACTTCAAAAACGAATTCATCTTACTTGCCTTCTTAAAACTAAGAAAACAGGATTTTGAAGGGGCTAAAAAATGGTTGGCTTACATCAAAAACCCAGAAACTGCTTTAGTAAGAAAACAACAGGGATATTTCAATTACTTACACGGAATCATGCTTTCGCAAACGAATATCAATCAAGCAGAGAAATATTTCAAGAAAGCGATTGAATTAGGATTGTCAATGGATATGGATTTAGCTGTAGCCAAATTGAATTTAGCTGGAGTTGCCATGACCCGTCGCCGAAAATTAGAAGCTACTTCCTTATTGAATGAAGCTAAAAAATTAGACAAACAGAATATGTTGAAAGATCAGATTACGATGATGAAAGATCAAATGAAGAAAATATAATTTTTACAATTATCGAAAAAGGGTCAAATGATACACATTTGACCCTTTTTTATTTCGTTCAATCCTACTTTGAAAGAATAAAACTAATCCACTTTTTTCATCAACCACATAAGAAATATAAGTTCATTTAAGTATTTTGCTGATCTTAGTTTTACCGTAGATTATATTTTCTTAATGCCTTATATGGTTTAAAAAAAAATAGCTAATATCCCTTCAAAGGAATTTCGATTTGGTATTTTTTACCGGTATCATTTATTAATTTCGTTTCCCTGAGCCAAAGATTGTGTTTTCAAAATCTTATAGTTAATTCCTTGGCTTATTGCAAAACTGGCCAAATCAGTAATCGAACTGTCAATTTCGATTTTCTTAGTTGGTAACGTTGCATATAAATCTTCCGAAGCAATGGCAAATCCATATTTTACCGGATTCTTCATAATTTCTTTCAACGCTAAAATCCTGAAAACATAGCGAGACGTTTCTTCCGTAAGCAACAAATCATAATAATTAGACACTTTTTGAATATCAATTTGCTTATTCACACCTGTCATTCCGCCATTATAAGAGGCTGCCGCCAAGGTCCAACTACCAAATTTTCCTTTGGCACTCAAAAAATAACTGCAAGCTGCTTCTGTAGATTTTTCTAAATCATAGCGTTCATCAACGTTATCATTGACTTCCATTTTTCTTTCTTTGGCAGTCTCCGGCATGAATTGCCAAACGCCTCTGGCTCCTGCTGGCGAAACCACATTCACTAAACCACTTTCTATAACCGCCAGATATTTAAAATCATCCGGAATTCCGTTCTTTTTCAAAATAGGTTCAATTACAGAAAAAGCACGATTGGCTCTTTTTATGGCCAAAATAGTGGACGCATGCAGATTTATATTTACCAGCAATTCCCTATCCAAACGTTCCTTAACATCCGATATTTTCAACGGTGTTTCTTCCCCTGCAAAATCTAGTTTTACAGGAAAAATAGAAACTGATTCTTTTTTTAAGTCTTTTTCCTCGTCTTGATTTGCAGCTGCAAAAATAAATATCCCACTCGCAAAAATTACGGTAAAGAGTAGCGTAAACTTATTTATCAATTTCATTTTTTCTTTTTTTAGTCTTTCATTTCCTTACAAAAGCACATTTACTTCATTTTTTGTTTCCAATATAATGGAAGGCAAATTTTCATTCAACCACTTATACTTATTCAAAATCATAATATGCGTCCCTCCTTTAACAACGACACAATTTTTAATATTTTTTATTGGAAAAACATCATCCATATCGCCATGAATATGAATTACGTTTTCATCAACAACTGTTCTGTCCCAAAGAATAACTTGTTCAACTGCCCAGTTCAAATAACGAATATCCCGGACCGAAAGAAATTTTTCATACAATTTCAATCTTTGATTCACTTTTTCCCCAAAGGAAAATTTAGCCAGACTTTCGATATTTGCAATCAGACTCATAGGAATCAGCTTATAGGCTTTCGTGGTTTTGGCAATTTTCAATCTTCGGGGGAATTCCAAATTACTTCTTACACTCGAAATGACAATAACCTTCCGGGCATCAACATATTTTGCCATTTCCTGCACCAAAATACCACCGAAAGAAACTCCAATCAAAACAGGATTTTTATGCTTAATTTTCTGAGCGATTCGCTTGGTATAATCCATTAAAGATTCATTATCCAGCGGAATCTCCCATTCTAATAGATGCGTTTCAAAAACATCCTCCGGAAGTGCAATCCGTTCAAAAATTGCAGTACTTGCCGCTAATCCAGGCATCAGATAAACTGGTATTTTACTCATAATTGTTTTAACGATTTTATAAGGGCATTCCGATTTTTTATAACGAATTTTGTATAAAAATAATTTTTTTATCGGAAACTACTGGAATTTTCACCTTATATTATCAATAATTTATGACAACACAACTATTTGAATCGAACACAAGAGGCAAAGCAGATTTTGGCTGGCTTAAAGCCAATTTTTCCTTTTCATTTGGAAATTATCACAATCCGGAACGCGTACAATTTGGCATGTTACGCGTTTTAAATGACGACACTATTGCAGGAGGAACAGGCTTTGGTACGCATGGTCATGCCAATATGGAAATCATAACCATTCCACTTGAAGGCGGATTGATACATAAGGACAATATGGGAAATGAAGGTGTAATTCGTTTTGGAGAAGTACAAGTAATGAGTGCTGGAACCGGAGTGGAACATTCTGAAATGAATGCCAGTCAAAAGGACAATGCCAAAACATTACAACTATGGGTATTCCCTGACAAAGAAGGCGTTACACCAAGATACGACCAAAAATCATTTGATATTGAGAATCAAATCAATACCTTTGTAAATATTGTATCGCCAAAAGACAATACTGACGGAAATGCGCTTTGGGTCTACCAGAAAACCTTCTTTTATTTAGGTATTTTCGACACTAACACCACTACGATATACCCAGTTAAAATTCCTAAAAACGGAGTCTATTTATTTTTAATTGAAGGCGAAATAGAAGTTAATAATCAAATTTTGAAGGCAAGAGATGCCATGGGAATAACTGATTTCGATCAATTTGAAATCAAGATTATCACCAAATCAAAAATACTTTTGGTAGAAGTACCAATGAATCACAGTTAAATCAGTATGGAAGCAGCAATCAACATGGAAATCAAGGACAATACTTTTGCAAGGCAATTTGAAACTATAATTGACGAAAGATTAGTTTCTGTTGAGTATTCGTTTCAAGAGAAAAAAATATTTTTAACAAAGATCAATGTTCCTGATTCATTTGAAGACGAAGAATTCATTTCTAATTTTCTAAAAAACATAATGGAGATTGCGATGGAACGAAAATTTAAGGTCGTCCCTATTCTTCCTAAAATAGTGCTGTTTTTTAAAAAAAATCCTATTTATAAAGAATTACTGCCTCCCGGAATACGGTTATAAAAAAATGTCAAAAAAGAATGTGTTTTTTGAAATCCAAAATTCAAATTAGCAATAAAAAAAGGCATACGCTATTTCCGTATACCTTTTTTTTATTCTTCAGAATGCAAATTCCGTTTGCTAAAACTGAATACTACTTCTTCTCTATCTCTCTCATACTGTCCATTTTTTTATTTGCCAAGAAACCAGTAATATCTTCGAAATGCTCCACTACTCTTTTGTTTCCAAATTCAAAAACCTTAGTCGCCAATCCATCCAAGAAATCCCTATCGTGAGAAACCAAAATTAATGTTCCGTCAAAATCACGTAGCGCCTCTTTGATTATATCTTTGGTTTTCATATCCAAGTGATTCGAAGGCTCATCCAGAATCAATAAATTCACCGGTTCCAACAATAATTTTATCATTGCCAAACGGGTTTTCTCACCACCGGAAAGCACTTTTACTTTCTTGGTTACATCATCACCATGAAACATGAAAGCTCCCAAAATATCTTTAATTTTAGTTCGAACATCACCCACGGCAATATCATCAATGGTTTCAAAAATAGTGGCATTTTCATTTAATAAAGAAGCTTGGTTTTGGGCAAAATAACCAATTTGTGCATTGTGACCGATCTCTAAGCTCCCGCCATCAATGTCAATTTGCTTCATGATTGCTTTAATCATCGTCGATTTTCCTTCACCATTTTTTCCTACGAAAGCTACTTTCTCGCCTCTTTCGATCACCACATTCGCATCTTTAAAAACAACATGCTCGCCGTACGTTTTAGACAATTCTTTCACAATCACAGGATATTGTCCAGAACGTACTGCAGCAGGAAACTTTAATTTTAAAGCCGAAGTATCTACTTCGTCAACCTGCACAATAACCAATTTCTCTAACATCTTAACTCGAGATTGAACAGCATCTGTTTTAGAAAATGTCCCTTTAAAACGGTCAATAAAAGTCCTGTTATCCGCAATCATACGCTGTTGCTCGTCGTACGCTTTTTGCTGGTGCACCCTACGGTCTTTTCTCAGTTCCAAATAATGGGAATATTTTGCTTTATAGTCATAAATACGCCCCATGGTAACTTCAATGGTACGATTCGTAATATTATCTACAAAAGCCCTATCGTGAGAAATCACCACCACCGCTTTGGCGGAATTAATCAAGAAATCTTCCAGCCATTGGATACTTTCAATATCCATATGATTGGTAGGCTCATCCAGTAAAATTAAGTCTGGTTTTTGCAAAAGGATTTTAGCAAGTTCTATTCGCATTCTCCATCCTCCAGAAAACTCCGAAGTTTGACGGCTAAAATCTTCGCGAACAAAACCCAAACCAATTAATATTTTTTCTACTTCGGCCTCATAATTTATTTCTTCGATAGCATAAAATTTCTCGCTTAAGTCAGAAACTCTTTCGATTAATTTCATGTAAGCGTCACTTTCATAATCCGTACGAATCGTCAATTGCTCATTGATTTCATCAATCTCCGCTTTCATCCCAAAAACTTCACCAAAAGCTTTAGAAGTTTCTTCCATTACCGTCGCACCATCAGTAGTCAATAAATGCTGGGGCAAATAAGCTACAACAGCATCTTTTGGTGCCGAAATATTCCCGGTTGAAGGCTTACTTTGACCCGCAATAATTTTAAGAAGCGTCGATTTTCCTGCTCCATTTTTACCCATAAGGGCAATTTTATCATTTTCATTTATGGCAAAAGAAACATCACTAAAAAGTGTTGTGCCACCAAATTGTACGGAAATATCGTTAACTGTAATCATTGTTTTTGTTTAAAGTTTAATGTTCGAAAATTTAAAGTTATATTAACTGATGAACATTTTTTTTGAAAGTGCAAAGATAGATTAAATTGATAATTAGACAATTTGCCAATTAGAAAAGTTTTTAAGGAATCTATACAACTAAAATTGTCATTTCGACAAAGGAAATCCCAAGTGAGATTTCTCCTTTGTCGAAATGACAAAATGATGGATTGTTCAGAAGTTAGTTTTAAATGCTACTGCTATTCTTTTCTCCACTTTTTAGATTCCTCAAAAACGTGTTCTAAAATTGCGGCTTCTCTTTCGTCAAAGTCAACATTTCTGCGTGCCATTACTAATCGAGCCGTTTCAAACGCTTTTTTGGTTATATAAGTGGTAAAACCAGAAGCGCCTCCCCAAGAAAAACTCGGTACAAAGTTGCGGGGAAATCCGCTGCCAAAAATATTAGCGCTTACCCCTACTACCGTTCCGGTATTGAACATCGTGTTAATCCCGCATTTACTGTGGTCTCCCATCATCAATCCACAAAACTGAAGTCCGGTTTTAGCAAAACCTTCAGTTTCATAACTCCACAATTTCACTTCTTCGTAATTATTTTTTAAGTTCGAATTATTACTGTCGGCACCAATATTACACCATTCGCCAAGAACAGAATTTCCTAAAAACCCGTCGTGTCCCTTATTCGAATAACCAAACAATACCGAATTATTAACTTCTCCACCAATTCTGGAATGCGGACCAACAGTTGTTGAGCCGTACACTTTGGCAGCCATTTTTACAGTTGCATTTTCGCACAAGGCAAAAGGGCCTCTGATTACGGAACCTTCCATAATCTCAGAATCTTTACCTATATATATAGGACCTGTAGCTGCGTTTAAGGTAACAAATTCTAACTTTGCTCCTTCTTCTATAAATATATTTTCTGGCGCAATAACATTAACACTTTTAGGGATGGGCTGTGATTTTCTGTCTTCGGTTAAGAATTCAAAATCCTCTCGAATCGCTGCATCATTTTTGGAAAAAATATCCCAAGTATGCTCCACCGTTAAGCAATCGTCTTGATATTCTATAATTTCATAGGTATCAAAATCGACTTCTTCCTGGTTTTCGTTCGTATAAAAAGCAATTACTTCTTCTCCTTTAAAAATAGCCTGATTCGACTCCAAATTACTGACCATTTCGACCAAAACATCGTTAGGAAGAAAGGAAGCATTTATCATTACATTTTCTTCCAGTTCTACCATTGGATATTTTTCGGACAAATATTCTTCTGTTAATGTAGTTGTGGTAGAACCCAAACGCATTTCCCATTTTTGACGAATGGTCATTATCCCAATAAGAATATCAGCAACCGGACGCGTGAAAGTAAAAGGCAATAATGCATTTCGTGAAGGACCATCAAAAAGTATGTAATTCATAAAATTGTTTATTTGTGGATTCGTTATTTGTTGATTCGAAAATTTATTTTACCAACCTGCCGTTTTAATATATTGACACCAAAGTTACAAAGTTTTCAAATAGATAAAAATAAAAAAAGCCTCCCATCCCGAAGTGTTGGGAGGAAGGCAATATTTTAGAAAACAAGTTAAAATTATTTAACGTGTTTAGCGTATTTAGTTTTGAATTTATCAATACGTCCTGCAGTATCGATAAGTTTAGATTTACCTGTGTAAAAAGGGTGAGAAGTTCTAGAGATCTCCATTTTTACAACTGGGTATTCAACACCGTCAACTGTTAATGTTTCTCTTGTATCTGCAGTAGATTTAGTGATAAAAACTTCGTCATTTGACATGTCTTTAAATGCAACTAATCTGTAATTTTCTGGGTGAATTCCTTTTTTCATCTTGTTAATCTTTTTTTATTTGTCAATTATAACTTGTTTTGAAGCTTTTCTTCTAACAGAAAAGGTATAAACTCCTTATAACTTTTTGTTTTACAATATTATTTTGAGTTTGCAAATTTACAATTTTTTTTCAATAATCAAATCTTTGCATGACTTTTTTTATATAATCGTAAAAAGCGATTTTTATCCTCGAATATATTGGGAATTGCTATATTTGTGGATTAATAAATAACAGCTACTAATGGTTAATGAAATTATAAAAAGAAACGGAATTACATTTGGGATAATCACAGGAGTAATATTATCATTAATTACTACTTTAATGTATGCAATAGACATAAAACTATTCATCGCCTGGTGGACTACACTTTTAAGCTTTTCTGTTTTTATCATTGTTCCAATTGTATCGCTTTCTAAAACAAAGAAAGAATTAAACAGCATTTTTCCTTTTAAAGAAGCCTTCACTACCTATTTTATTACCGCAGTAATTGGCGTTATTATTTCAGTCGCTTTCAAAATCATTTTGTTCAATTTCATAGATCCTTCAGTAAAAGCTACTCTTCTGGATTTAACCATAAAATATTTGATCAGTACTTCTGAAAAATTTGGAGTAGCGGCATCCTCTTTAAATGAAACCATTTCAAAGTTAAGAGAAACGGATCCTTATTCCATAGTTGAACAATTAAAAGGGTCAATTTTCAACATCTTTTTTTGTGCCATCTTAGGATTGATCATGGCAGCATTTTTTAAAAGCAAATCTTCATCACAAGAATAAATATTAGGAATGAATTTATCTATACTCATACCACTTCTTAACGAAGAGGAATCACTTAAAGAACTTTACACTTGGATCATTAAAGTGATGCAATCGTATAATTACAGCTATGAAATCATTTTTCTGGATGATGGAAGCACAGATAATTCATGGCCTATTATTGAAGAATTTGCCAGTAAAAACCCTCATGTGAAAGGCATTCGATTCATGAAAAACTTTGGAAAATCGCAAGCGTTGCATGCTGGTTTTGCAAAAGCCGAAGGCGATGTCATTATCACCATGGATGCCGACTTACAAGACAGTCCAGAAGAAATTCCCGGATTATATGAAATGATTGTAAATGGTAAATATGATTTGGTTTCCGGTTGGAAAAAGAAACGTTACGACTCCATAGTTGCCAAAAATTTACCTTCAAAATTATTCAATTGGGCTGCCAGAAAAACTTCGGGAGTTGAACTGAATGATTTCAATTGTGGATTGAAAGCCTATAAAAATGTTGTTGTTAAAAACATTGAAGTTACGGGTGAAATGCACCGATACATTCCTGTTTTGGCAAAAAACGCCGGTTTTGGAAAAATTGGCGAAAAAGTGGTCCAACATCAAGCCAGAAAATATGGCGAAACCAAGTTTGGAATGGAACGTTTCATTAATGGTTTCTTGGATTTGATTACCATTTGGTTTCTTTCCCGTTTTGGAAAACGACCGATGCACTTGTTTGGTGCAATAGGATCTCTAATGTTTATCATTGGTTTTATGCTTGCTGGATATATTGGTATTTCAAAATTATACCATATGTATAATGACATGCGTTATAGCTTGGTGACTAACAATCCCTGGTTTTATATTGCACTAACCACAATGGTATTGGGAACTCAATTATTTTTGGCTGGATTTCTTGGCGAAATAATTTTGCGTACCAAAAACAATGAAGAGCGTTACAAAGTTTCAAGTGAGGTTAATTTTTTATAATTTTTACTCTAAATAAAAAATTAATGCAAATCATATTGATTGATTTTGCAAATTGCATTGGGATAATTATTGAAATTATAGGAACCATTTCTCGTCAGTACACGAACTAGCCCTGATAGCAGCGGCATCCTTTTTCTTTTTTCAAGAAAAAGATACAGCGGATAGCAGGAATAGCTCCTAAAAAAATTGAAATTGATTCGTCAAAATAACTATATTTAAATTTTAAACTAAGAATTTAAAACCTAAAAAACATACAAAAATGGATATCAAACAAAACATTTTGGATGCAGTAAATGAATGGCTAACACCAACATTTGACACAGCAACGCAGGAATCTATCAAAGAATTGATGACTACATCGCCTAAAGATCTGGAAGAAAGTTTTTATAAAAATCTTGAATTTGGAACCGGTGGAATGCGCGGTGTGATGGGCGTAGGAAACAATCGCATCAATAAATACACCCTTGGAAAAAGTACACAAGGTCTTTCCGATTATTTGCATACGTCATTTCCTAATCAGCCCATAAAAGCAGTTATTGCTTATGATTGTCGTCATAATAGCGATACATTGGCCAAAGTGGTTGCGGATGTTTTCTCAGCAAATGGCATCCATGTTTATTTATTTTCTAGTTTGAGACCAACACCAGAATTATCATTTGCCCTTAAATATTTAGGTTGCCAATGTGGAATTGTTCTTACTGCTTCCCACAATCCACCAGAATACAATGGTTATAAAGTGTATTGGGAAGATGGAGGACAAATTGTTCCGCCGGAAGACGAGGGAATTATCAATGTAATTGAAAATTTAAATTACAACCAAATCAAATTTACAGCAAATGAAGGTTTGATAGAATATATAGATACCGAAGTAGATCAGGCTTTTATTAAATCATCGATTGAAAATGCCAGTTTCAACACTCCGGCTGCAGCCAAAGAAAATTTGAATATTGTTTTCACTTCGTTACACGGAACTTCAATAACATTGGTTCCAGATACATTATCTCAAGCGGGTTATACGAATGTGCATATTGTTGAAGAACAAAGAGTCCCAAATGGTGATTTCCCAACTGTAAAATCTCCTAATCCTGAAGAGCCGGAAGCATTGGCAATGGCGTTGGCATTAGCGGATAAAACAAATTCTGACATTGTAATAGGTACCGATCCGGATTGTGACCGATTGGGTGTTGCTGTTCGAAATAATGAAGGACAAATGACTTTGTTGAACGGAAACCAGACTATGATTTTGATGACCGCTTTCTTATTGGAAGAATGGAAAAAAGCAGGAAAAATCAATGGGAAACAGTTTGTGGGTTCTACGATAGTTTCAACACCTATGATTATGGAACTGGCTTCAGCTTATGGCGTACAATTTAAAGTTGGTTTAACCGGTTTTAAATGGATTGCCAAAATGATAAAAGATTTTCCTGAACTACAATTCATTGGTGGTGGAGAAGAAAGTTTTGGATATATGGTTGGCGATGCGGTTCGTGATAAAGATGCCGTAGCAGCGACCTTATTAATTTGTGAAGTTGCGGCTCAGGCCAAAGCTAAAGGAAGTACCGTTTACAAAGAATTATTAAAACTTTATGTAGCACATGGTTTTTACAAGGAATATTTGATTTCTATCACTAAAAAAGGAATGGAAGGCTTAGCCGAAATCAATCAGATGATGATTTCTTTACGCGAAAACCCTGTAAAGGAAATCAACGGACAAAGAGTAATCATGTTAGAAGATTACAAATCATCTGTTGCCAAAAACTTACTTACCGGTGAAGAAGAAATCATCGATATGCCAAAAGCCGATGTATTGATTTATTACACTGAAGACGGATCCAAAATTTGCGCCAGACCTAGTGGAACAGAACCTAAAATAAAATTCTATATCAGTGTTAATACTGCATTGGATTCGGTTGAGAATTTCACGAAAGTGGAGGCTGTATTAAACGACAAAATAAAAAATATTATTATTGCAATGCAATTGAACTAATGGACAAAAGCTTATTAAAATTAATTCCTTACACAAAACCTTATAAGTCTCATATTATCTGGAATGTGGTATACAATGTTCTGTATGCGTTGTTCAGTACCATATCTATGCTAACTCTTCTTCCTGTACTTGAAGTGCTGTTTGGCAAAACCAAAACAATCGAAAAAGAACCTGTATACACGGGAATAGGAAATATAAAGCAGTTTGGTTCCGATTTTATGTATTATAAAATTTCAGAATTAACAAAGGAAAATAGCATTCAAGTTGCGCTGTTATTTGTTGTTTTAATGGTTATTACAACATTTCTATTCAAAAATTTATTCAATTATCTCGCTTCACATCACATCATGCACCTCAAAAATGGGGTTTTAAGAGATTTGAGAAAATCAATGTATAATAAAATAATAGAATTGCCCATTTCCTATTATTCTGAAAAAAGAAAAGGAGATATTATGGCTCGAATGCTTGGCGATGTCAATGAAGTCCAAAATTCCTTTTTTTCTATATTAGAACTTGTCGTAAAAGAACCCTTAACCATCGTTTTTGCTCTAGTAACCATGTTTTTTATAAGCACAAAACTGACTTTATTTGTTTTGATTTTTATCCCGATTTCCGGATTAATCATTTCAAAAATCGCTAAAAATTTAAGAGCAAAATCGTTACAGGCACAACAAGAAAGTGGTTTCCTAATTTCTATCGTCGATGAAAGTTTGAGCGGGTTGAAAGTGATAAAGAGTTACAATGCAGAGACTAATTTCAAAAACAGATTTAACAATTCTGTAACCCGATTGTTAAATTTATCAAACAGCATCGGAAACAAAAATAATCTGGCCACCCCATTAAGTGAATTTTTAGGAATCACAACAATTTCAGTCTTACTTTTTTATGGTGGGAATTTGGTGTTAGTAGAAAAAACATTAGAAGGCTCTGCCTTTATTGTTTATCTGACATTAGCTTTTAATATTCTTACGCCCGCCAAAGCCATTTCTAAAGCTTCATATTCCGTAAAAAATGGATTAGCCGCTGCTGAACGTGTTTTTGAAGTCTTAGAAGTCAAAAACGAAATCACTTCTAAAGAAAATGCGATTGACAAAAACACTTTTGATTCTAATATAACAATCCAAAACATCAACTTTAAATACGAAGATGAAGCTGTTCTAAAAGACTTTTCATTGGAAGTAAAAAAAGGACAAACTGTAGCTCTTGTTGGACAATCCGGAAGCGGAAAAAGTACCATTGCCAATTTGCTTACCCGTTTTTATGATGTTAATGAAGGAACAATTTGTATCGATGGAATTGACATCAAAGACATGAATATTCATTCACTTCGTGATTTAATGGGATTGGTAACCCAAGACAGTATTTTATTTAATGATACCATAAAAGCAAATATTTCTTTAGGCAAATTAGATGCTACTGATGAAGAAATAATTGAAGCCTTGAAAATTGCCAATGCATATGAATTTGTAAAAGATTTACCTCTAGGAATTCATACTAATATCGGCGACAGTGGAAACAAACTTTCTGGTGGTCAAAAACAACGATTGTCTATTGCGAGAGCAGTTTTGAAAAATCCTCCGATTATGATACTCGATGAAGCGACTTCTGCATTAGATACCGAAAGCGAAAAATTTGTACAAATCGCTCTGGAAAACATGATGCAAAATAGAACCTCTATTGTAATTGCACACCGTTTATCCACTATTCAAAAAGCCGATTTAATTGTGGTAATGAAAAAAGGAAAAATTGTAGAACAAGGCAAACACGAGGAACTAATTGCTATGGATGGCACTTATAACAAATTAGTAACCTTACAATCATTTGAATGATGATTTAAAATTAGTAGTTTTATGTTCAATTGTGTATTAAATTCTAAAAAATGTATCTTAATAATCCAAACATAAAACTTCCTGAAGATTCTAACACCATCGTTTGGAAATACCTTGATTTATCAAAGTTTCTAGACTTACTGATGTCGCAAAAACTGTTTATGTCGCGCTCTGATAAATTTGAAGATCAATATGAAGGTACTTTTAGCGAACCTACATTTGAAGAAATAAAAAAATTATCGATTGACAATCCTGAATTTCTCAATTTTTATAAAACACATCGGGAAAAAGTAGCGATTAGCAGTTGGCATATCAATGAATATGAATCCTTTGCGATGTGGCAAATTTTCACACAAAACAGCGAAGGATTGGCTATTCAATCCACGATTGGCAGATTACAAAAGGCACTTCATCCTGAGGCCAATTTCAATCAATACATTGGAGAAGTAAATTATATCGATTATAAAAAAGAGTACATTCCGTTTGATGATATGTTTTTTCCTTTTTTATTCAAAAGAAAGAGTTTCCAATACGAACGTGAAGTACGAATTATTTCAGATGTTGCAGACAATACCATCAAAATCAACGATGGTCTAAAGATCAATGTTGATATCAACGAATTAATCGAAAAAATATACATTCATCCAAAATCCGAAAACTGGTACAAAAACCTCGTTATTCAATTAGTAAAACAATTGGGATTTGACTTTACGATTGAAAAGTCCGACTTAGAAAGTGATATTTTAATTTAGGTTTTAAACGGGTTTGTAACTAATTATTTTCCAGTCCTTATTTGACAAATCTACATAGTTATAATGCACTACATCCATTTTATCAAATTGTCCATTTTTATTGGTATCCTCAACGGTTCTAAAATACAAACGATTATTTGATTCAATCAAATTCCAATCGATTAATTCCTGATAACTATCCGATAATTTAGTCAATTTATCACCGCTAATTTCACTTAGATACAATGCCTTAATATCACTCGTATCAAGCTTCCCGTCCTTATTGGTATCCATATCAACCATCGTGTACACCATGATTTGATTTTTAGTTTTGTCAGAAACTGATTTTAAATAAGTTGCAGTTTGAATCAAAACAGGTTTATCAGTTAATGCTTTTATAGAATCTGAACCTATTTTTTGGAACTTTATATTTTGTAAAAACCCGGTAATTTCGTTTTCTCCATAATTAGATATGGTAAAACTTAAATCATTCACACTGGAAGATCCGTATCTTGTTTTTATTCCTTTTTCTCGAATGCTTAAATCTCCCACAGGATGAATCAGATAATTGGTTCCATCCATATGAATGGGCAAATCGGCTATTTCGATATCTGTCGAATCAGTTTTGGCGACGGCTCTTCCCCTAGAAGCATCGTAAGTTACTTTGGGTTTTTCTGAATCTTCTTTGCAACTGGTTAAAAGCAGAACAGAAAGTCCTAATAATGCTATATGTAATTTTCTCATGATGCTATATTATTAAAAAATAAATTCAAATGTAATCATTTTTAAAAATGCTGATGTCATTCTGTAAATGATTTATGATATATAAAGGGCTTAAAACTGCAATAAAAAAGTTCTTATTTCTTTTCTATTACAACTTCGCGCTAAATTTAATATTAAAAACCCTAGTAGTCATGTAATTAGGAATAGCATATTGATTTTTTGAATATACATCCCGAACCCAAGTATTCGTAATTGCATTTTGATTATCAAAGAGGTTAAAAATTTCTAAGCCTATAGCTAACTCCTTAAAGCTTTTAAGCCAACCTTTATTGCCGTTACCCGAACTATTTTGTAAAAACACTTTAGAAAAACCAACATCCGCTCTCCGATAATCCCTCAATCTGTTTTGGTACAAATACGGATCCGCATACGAAGGGGAACCACCTGGCAAACCGGTGTTGTAAACCAAATTCAAGTATATTTTCACACTCGGAATATTAGGCATAAAATCTTGGAACAAAAGCCCAAATTTCAATCTTTGATCTGTTGGCCTGGCTATAAATCCCCTGCTATTGCTATTTTCTTCCGTTTTAAGATAACCAAAACTAAACCAAGATTCTGTTCCTGGCACAAACTCCCCATTCAACCGAACGTCCAATCCCTGCGCATATCCTTTGGCATTATTATTAGCCGCGTAACGTATGCGGACATTATCTATCGTATACGTATTTACATCCGTCAATGATTTATAATACAATTCTGAAACTAGTTTAAAAGGGCGATTCCACATTTTGAAACTATAATCATTACTTAGAACCAAATGAATGGATTGTTGTGCCTTAACATTTGGTTGCACTACTCCATCTGCATCCCTAAGTTCCCTATAAAATGGCGGTTGGTGATACACACCTCCCGAAATCCTGAAAACCATATCCTTTTCCCAATTTGGTTTTATGGCAAATTGTGCTCTTGGACTAAAAGTAACTTGAGATTTACTCCTTGCATTATCTCCAGAAACTTCCCAATTATGCATTCGCACTCCCGTATTATACCAAACTTCACTCGAACCTAAATTATCTTTTCTACTCCATTGTGAGTAGCCTGAAAATCTATTAATCGTATTGAAATTAGTTGCTCTCACATTTTGATAAGGTACTAAAGGTCCTGTATAAGGCGAATACGGCTGTTCATTTTTAGGCATAATAATAATTGGTGGATTTATGGAAAACCCAGCCGAATCAATTACTTCCCACTCCACTACTCTGTCTCGAATAGATTCACGTGTATATTTCACACCCCATTCGAATTGGTTTTCTTTCCAATCGTGAAATCCTTTTACTTCCGTATTTACAATTAATGCATCTAAATCGTTTCGTGCATGATTAAGTTGCGAACCAATTCCTCTTGAAAAAGAAACATCTCCATACGTATCAGAACCGATATTAGCATCCACTTCACCCAAGCGGTATTGGGCAAAAATATCAAAATATTCCTGTTCTAAAGTATGAAAAATAGATCCGATAAATTTCAATGTAAAATTATTCGAAGCATTAAAAGTTGTCTTTAGAGCTCCAAAATAAGTATTAAATTTATCTTTTTCTTGGCCTTCATAATAAATAGAAAGTGCCATAGGACTATCAATAGTTCCAAAATTAGTTTGACGCGTCAATGGTTGATACTGGTATTTATTTTGAGAAATATTCCCCAGAAAACTCCATTGCCATTTAGCCGAAGCCTGATAATTAATATTCGTTTGAATATCAGCAAATATTGGCGTAAAATTCGTTTGTGTTTCTTGGCTTTTTACCAAAAGACTATTGTTACGATACCGAACTCCAGTTACTGCCGACCATTTATTACTTTTAGAAACGGCATCTACCGAAAGGCTTCCGCCAAGAAAACTCGCTTCAAGACTAGCCCCAAATTTTTCTGGTTTTCTATAGGTAATATCTAATACTGAAGATAATTTATCGCCAAATTTCGCCTGAAAACCTCCGGCAGAAAAATCAATATTTTGAACCAAATCGGTATTTGTAAAACTCAATCCTTCTTGCTGACCTGAACGAATTAAAAAAGGACGGTATACTTCGATTTCATTCACATAAACCAAATTCTCATCATAATTTCCACCACGAACGGCGTATTGTGTACTCAGTTCATTATTAGAATTCACTCCAGGTAAGGTTTTCAAAATATTTTCGATTCCCGCATTGGCTCCGGGAATTTTTCGGATAACCTCAGGCTCAATTGTAGTAATCCCCTGAACTCTTTTTCCATTTTTTGCAATAACGATAACTTCGCCCATCTGTTCTTGGTAATCACTCATTACCAAATTGAACTCATAATCTTCATTTGATTTTAAAACAATCGAAACCGTCGTCTTTTTCAAAGAAATATGCGTAAAAATAACCACCAATTTTTGATTGGCAGGAACAGCCAAATCAAAAAACCCATTTACATTAGATTGTGTTGTTTTGTCAAGACACAAAACATTTACATTCTCTACAGGTTGGTTATTTTTATCAAGAATAATTCCTTTAATCCTAGCCGATTGGGCTGATAGAGAAAGCCCAACAAAGAAAAAAAAGAAAACAACTATTAATTTATGAGTACTCAAATGGTTTGGTTTTTATTTTTTTTGGCTTCGAAAAAAATGAGTTTCAAAGATAGTTGAATTTCCTACATTATCAATTACAACCACTTTTAAATCATTGGCACCTTCATAAACAATCCCATCACTGAAATTATGAATTAGTTTTTTAGTTTTATTATCGTATTCGAATAATATCCAGTTTCCATTCAAATAGCCATTATATGATTTTATCCCTGATAATTCATCATTTATAGTAAGCTGAATTGTCTTTTGATCGCTCAACCATTTCCCTTCAATTGGTTTCGTAATAGTGATTTTTGGCGCTATAGTATCTAAAACCAAAGTATACTTTCCTAACGTTTTCACTTTTGTATTAAAAACGTTCTCTTTTCTATACGTTGAATTATAAGTCACTTTCTTACCATCGATTAAACCTATAAATATTTTTTCTCTTTGAGCTTCCGTATATTTATTGTCTTCTATAGAAATTGTAAAATTAGTATGCGCCGGAACAGTATCATCATGAAGATACAAAATATCATTTTTGACATCAAAATTCATATCAAAATCCTCATAAAAAGTTCCTGCAGGAAAAAAAACCGACATGTTATCTTTGGCAAAATTACTGTCTTTGTTCGCTCTTACAAAATAGTTAGACACAACAGGCTCTTGCTCAATAATAGTGGACAATAAATCATATTGAATAGGGATGGAAACCGTACTTTTATTTCCATAAAAATCCGAAACTTCAACTCGATAAACAGAAGTCAAGTTAGGAACTACTGAAATGATTCCGTTGTTTTCACCAGCCTGAATAATACTTAAGCCATATTTATTTTTCATGAATAATTTCTGAATTCTTTGCTGCGTTTTCTTATACTTCGAATAATCTATCAGCGCATTTACATAACGCATATCATCAAAAGAATAGGTGTCGAACTGATACCCAAAATTTGGTTTCCCGTTGTAAAAAGACTGGACTTTAAAAAGACCGTTTTTGTTAAAAGAAACATCGTCATAATCAACAGCAGTTATTCCAAAACCTATTTTCCCATTGGCGACCACTTTTTCAGACAAATAGGTTCCATTTTTTTGTAATGACAAATTAAGCAACAAGGGGCGTTTCGAATGATTTACCGAAGTTTTTGTATCCAAAGGATATACATAAACAGAGGAAATGACAGGCTTTTTTGTGTCCTTAATGTTTTTATCAAATCCGAAAAACATTGGATTAATAATTTTCTCTGTTTTAGTATCTCGAATTTCAAAATGTAAATGTGGTCCCTCTGAGCCTCCTGTGTTTCCAGAAAAAGCGATTATTTGTCCTTTTTTAACAATCAATTCCTCTGGTTTAGGAAACAATTCGATTTCAAAAGATTTCAACGCATAATGGGATTTTTTGTTGTAAACTTCAATACCGTCATTAGCTCTTTGCAAGTGACCATAAACTGATGTATACCCATTAGGATGTGTAATATAAATCGCTTTTCCGTTTCCAAAAGTAGAAATTTTTATTCTTGATATATAGCCATCGGCAACAGCGTAAACCTTTAATCCTTCTTTCTGTTGTGTTTTTAAATCAAAGCCTGCGTGAAAATGATTGGGTCTCAATTCACCAAAATTCCCTGAAAGTTGCATTGGGACATCAAGCGGCGAACTAAAATAATCTTTGGGATAGCCAACTTGAGCAAAAAGAGGACTGCAAAAAAACATAAGAAATATAAAAATTTTCATGGGGTTCATTTTTGCTAAGATAAAAAAAAGTAGGTAATAAAAAATTATAAACGAAATCAAATCCCAACGTATTGAATTACATATAATTGATTTTTTTAACGTAAAAAAATCAATAAAATATTGTAATAATAAAAAGGAATACTAACTTTGTAAGATTAAGTAATGAATTAGAATTAATAATGAGTGTAATTGCAGAAATAATTGATACTCTTGAAAATAAGGTTGAAAAACTTTTCAGTAAACTGAAAGGTTTGGAGAAAATCAATCAAGATTTAAAAATTGAATTAACGAAATCTGCAACAACCATACAAACTCAACATCAAGAGATTGAAGCGCTGAAAACGCAATGTGAAACACTCAAAATTGCTAATACATTATTAGGCAGTGACGATAATAAAAGAGATACAAAGCTTAAAATAAATTCATTAATTCGCGAAATTGATTACTGTATAGCGCAACTATCAGATTAATAATAAATATGGACGATAAGCTTAAAATTAAAATATCAATCGCAGACAGAGTTTACCCGTTAACGGTAGAATTGTCTCAGGAAGAAGGCCTTAGAAGCGCCTCAAAAAAAATTGATGTGATGATAAAGCAATTTGAAGAAAATTATGCTGTTCGGGACAAGCAAGATGTATTAGCCATGTGCGCTTTACAATTTGCCTCACAAGTAGAACAAAAACAAATTGATAATGCAATTGATGGTGAAGCAACCATTGAAAGATTAAAAAAAATCAATGCAGTTTTAGACCAATATCTCGACAATTAAACGTTCTTTACAAAGACTAAGATACTGCCTACATTAGTTCATATTTGGTAAACTCAACACTAACAATTTAGAATGAGCAAATCATCACTACTAAAGCATGCCACGCTTCGGCGAGGAAACTTGAACAGTGAGTTAGCTCAAAACTTGTCTTTCCGAGTTTATTCAATTACCCTAATGTAGGCTTTTTTATATATAAATTTTAACAAACATGGACAACATATTAACGATCATTATTACTGGTTTTATAGGTATTGCAGGAGGTTTTGGAGTAGCCAAACTAATAGAAAAAAGCAATATTTCTAACTTAATTAAAAACGCAAAAAAAGAAGCCGCATCGATTCTAAAAGATGCTAATCTTGAAGCTGAGAACATAAAAAAAGATAAAATTCTTCAAGCAAAAGAAAAATTTATCGAATTGAAATCAGAACATGAGCAAGTAATACTTTCGCGTGACAAAAAAGTAGCAGAAATAGAAAAAAGAGTTCGTGACAAAGAATCTCAAATTTCTAATGAACTATCTAAAGCAAAGAAAGTTAATGATGATTTTGAATCTAAAACTTTAGAATACAGCACTAAAATAGAAGTTTTAGACAAAAGACAGTCTGAAGTAGACAAATTACACAAAAGCCAATTACAACAACTGGAAGTAATCTCTGGTTTATCTGCTGAGGAAGCTAAAAATCAACTCGTAGAGGGATTAAAAGCCGAAGCTAAAAGTAAAGCGATGTCTCATATTCAAGATACGATTGAAGAGGCTAAATTAACTGCACAGCAAGAAGCTAAGAAAATTATAATCAACACGATTCAAAGAGTTGGAACAGAAGAAGCAGTTGAAAACTGCGTATCTGTTTTTAACATTGAATCCGATGACGTAAAAGGTAGAATCATTGGTCGTGAAGGTAGAAATATCCGTGCACTTGAAGCTGCAACCGGAGTTGAAATCATTGTGGATGACACACCAGAAGCTATTATTCTTTCTTGTTTCGACCCTGTACGTAGAGAAATTGCCCGTTTGGCATTACACAAACTGGTAACTGACGGAAGAATTCACCCAGCACGTATTGAAGAAGTTGTTGCTAAAACAGCGAAACAAATTGACGATGAAATTATAGAAGTAGGTAAACGTACCGTTATTGATTTAGGGATTCACGGTTTACACCCTGAATTAATCAAAGTTGTGGGACGTATGAAATACCGTTCTTCTTATGGACAAAATTTATTGCAACACTCTCGTGAAGTTTCTAAACTTTGTGGAATCATGGCAGCTGAACTTGGCTTAAACGTAAAACTGGCTAAAAGAGCTGGTTTATTGCACGATATTGGTAAAGTTCCAGATGCAGAAAGTGATTTACCTCATGCGTTATTAGGAATGCAATGGGCTGAAAAATACGGTGAAAAAGAAGAAGTTTGTAATGCAATTGGAGCGCATCA
The DNA here is from genome assembly GCF_048284325.1 of Flavobacterium esculini. Classification (NCBI taxonomy): domain Bacteria; kingdom Pseudomonadati; phylum Bacteroidota; class Flavobacteriia; order Flavobacteriales; family Flavobacteriaceae; genus Flavobacterium; species Flavobacterium esculini. The sequence continues at coordinate 98,900 of NZ_JBLVPI010000015.1, forward strand.
CGACGAGATTGAAATGAAATCGCTATTATCTCCTATTATTCAGGTTTGTGACGCTATTTCAGGTGCGAGACCAGGTGCAAGAAGACAAGTATTAGATTCTTATATTCAACGTTTAAAAGATTTAGAAGAAGTAGCCTACGGATTTAACGGTGTAAAAAACGCTTATGCTATTCAAGCCGGTAGAGAACTTCGTGTTATTGTAGAAAGCGAAAAAGTTTCTGATGAAAATGCAGCTAATTTATCTTTTGAAATATCACAAAAAATTCAAACAGAAATGACTTATCCTGGGCAAGTTAAAGTAACTGTAATTAGAGAGACAAGAGCAGTTAATATTGCGAAATAATACTCCCTTAACCACTTCGAAGGGGAATAAAAATGCATAAACAGTAAGGCTTATTGATTTAAAAATTGATAAGCCTTTTTTTTGCAGCAGAAAGATTCTTCCATTAGAAATCTGATTTTTTTCTGGGATGAAATGTATTAATTACCTGCGATAAAAATTTTCGATCAAGATGAACATAAATCTCAGTTGTAGTGATCGATTCATGCCCCAGCATCAATTGAATGGATCGTAAATCGGCACCATTTTCCAGAAGATGTGTGGCAAAAGAATGTCGCAACGTATGTGGACTGATGTTTTTATTTAAATCTATTTTTACAGCTAAATCTTTAATAATCGTAAAAATCATGGCTCGTGTCAATTGATTTCCTCTTCTATTCAAGAACAATGTATCTTCAAATCCCTTTTTAATATTTAAATGGACTCGCATCGTATCTTTATAAATTTGAATGTATTTTTGAGTCAAATTTCCAATAGGAACAAACCGTTGCTTATTCCCTTTTCCGGTGATTTTAACAAAACCTTCCTCAAAGAACAAATCGGAAATTTTCAAAGCTGTCAATTCAGAAACCCGTAATCCACAACCATAAAGTGTTTCGAGCATGGCACGATTACGCTCCCCTTCATTAGTGGTTAAATCAATAGCGGAGATCAGATTATCAATTTCAGTAACAGATAATGTATCCGGAAGTTTTCGACCCGTTTTAGGCGTTTCAATCAATTCTAAAGGATTAGTATCTCGAAAGTCTTCGAATATTAAATAGCCGAAAAAACTTTTAAGTCCCGAAATGATTCTAGCCTGTGAACGCGGATTAACTTGCTTTGAAATATCATAAATAAACTGCTGAACAGTTTCCTCATCAATATGTAATGGTGAAATAATTGTTCCATTTTTTTCAAGAAAGTGGCATAACCGTTCTATGTCGAAAGAATAATTTTCAATAGTATTCTTTGACAAACCCCGTTCGATTCTTAAATAAGACTGATAACTTTTTATATAAGTATTCCAATTCATATCCCAAAGTAAAGCATTTTTTAGACATAAAAAAACCACGCTTTTAAACGTGGTTTCTTTAATCAAATCAAAAATTATTTTCTCCATTTACCTCCGCCAACATAAAATCCTAAATGAATTCCTAAATAAGTATTAGAAACAGTTCCAACTTTATCTCCATTTAGATTTTGCAAATCAGATTTTGGCACAAGATTATATTCTACCCCCATTCTGAATTTACCCCATTCAAAACCACCTCGCAATAAGGCTCCCATTTTACCGGTTGCACTTACAGAAACTTGATTCGAAGTATTATCTACATCATCAAATTCTACATTTGCAATAGAATAATATCCTGCTCCTGCTCCAATGTAAGGAACGAAAGATTTTCCGGCTTTATTAAAATAATAATCATAAGTTCCTACATAAGAACCATTAGCTGAAACTTTTGCGCTAGTGGTAGTGCCATTATCTTGAATATCGCGAATCATTGCCGCAGCACCTATTCGTAATCCGATGTTCATATTTTCCTGTATATTATATTTAGGTTCAATAGAAAACAACAAACCTCCTCCACCATTTGAAGGGACAGTATATCCTAAATCCAATCCAACTCTAAACCCACCTTTTTTTTGTGAATAACCATTGGTACAAGCCAATGCGATAAATGCTGCTAAAATTACTTTTTTCATATTTTATTTTAAATGTTAATTAAAATAAAAATACGAATAAATAATTATTTAAAATTCTTACTAAATAAAATTACAAACAGATTTATCAACAGCAAAACTACACTAGACTTTTAAAGACCTACATATAAAAAACCTCCCGAATTGGGAGGCATAATATATTGTATTTATAAAAAAATTAAAATTTATATCCTAGGGAAATTAAGAAAACAGAATTTTTAGATTCTGATTCTCCTGGAAATAAATCTTTTTGCACTCGTGTTAAACCCAAATTATAACGTGCGCCAAACATAAAATTTTCAGCAAAATTATAATTGGCACCAAAACCCAAACTTACATCTATTGACTTAGTGTCATCCTTAACATCAATAGATTCTCCCCCAGATTTTGCTTTGGAAGATACCAGAAACCCAATCTGCGGTCCTAATTCAAGACTAAAAGCGTCAGCTAGATAATATTTAGCCATAACTGGAACGTTGATATAATCTAATTTCAAATCTCCCTTATCTCCATCAACTTCTAATTTAACTCCTTGAGTAGAATACAGCACTTCAGGTTGAATGGAAAATTCATCACTTATCATAAATTCTCCAAAAAAACCTACATGAAATCCTATTAAGGACTTTGAATTCATACCATCTTGATCCCCATTAGTAATTGAGGAAATGTTTAAACCTCCTTTAACTCCAAAGGACATAGCTTCTTTGTCTTGAGCATTCACAATCCCAAATGTGAAAACTGTTACTAATAATAAAGTAATTTTTTTCATGATTAATTATTTAAAATTTATAGATCTAAAGTTAAAAAAATCAAATATGACTTTCTTCTTTAGACCATAAAACTCGTTGACTGCCTAATTAATCCGTTTAAATACAATGAAAAATAAGATTTAACTTATTGACTATTAGGTATTTAAAAAAAATAAAACTAAATTTACACAAAAAATAGCTAATTAAAAGCTTCGAAACATTGCAATATTGAAATTAAATTTAAGTGAATATTATAAGTAAAAAACATAAAATTGTAATATTTCTTTACATTAAGAGTTTTACCTTGGATGTTACAAATTAAGAACAATAATTAAATACCAATATTATGAAAAAGACAATTTTAGTTGCCGCTTTACTGCTAGCTATTTCAAGTAATATGCAAGCTCAATTAGTTAAGTTTGGAATCAAAGGAGGTTTAAATTATGCAAATCAAAATGGCTCTGAAGTAACTATTAACAATTCTAATTATAGCACTTCGGCTATTACGAGTTATCATGCAGGTTTAGTAGCTGAAATAAAACTTATCGATAGTTTCTCTATACAACCAGAACTACTTTATTCAACCCAAGGAGCGACTTACAAAAATGCAATTGAAGAATTTAAAAATGAATTAGGCTATTTATCAATCCCAGTTTTGGCAAAAATCAATTTGAATAAAGTGGTTAGTCTTGAATTAGGCCCACAAGCTTCTTTTTTATTGAGTGAAAGAAACAACTTTGATGTCAAAGATGCAAATACTTTTGATTTTGCGGTAGTTGGCGGTTTAGGTCTAAGTATTACAAACCATTTTTTCATACAAGGACGTTATGGATTGGGATTAACAGATGCCTCAAAGGATGCCGAAGTTAAAAACTCAGTTGTTCAAGTTTCAGCAGGTTTTAAATTCTAAGAAAATTAAAATAAATTTATTAAAACCGTTCCATAAATTGGAACGGTTTTTTTATTTTTACCAAAATAACAATTATGAAAATAAGTATTATCAACGGTCCAAATCTTAATCTTCTAGGGAAACGTGAGCCAGAAGTCTACGGAAGCCAAACTTTCGAAGAATATTTCACCACTTTACAAATAAAATTTCCATCAATTGAATTTACTTATTATCAAAGCAACATTGAAGGAGAATTAATTGACAAGATTCAAGAATTTGGCTTTTCTTATGAAGGTATAATTTTAAATGCCGGTGCTTACACACATACTTCCATAGGCATTGGAGATGCAATAAAAGCAATTACAACACCAGTTGTTGAAGTGCATATTTCGAACACATTTTCTCGCGAAAGTTTCCGCCACCAATCCTATATTTCAGGAAATGCAAAAGGAGTTATATTAGGCTTTGGATTAAAAAGTTATGAATTAGCGATACAATCTTTTTTGTAGTTTAAATAGATTTTCAAGAAAACGAATGAATTTACAGACAAAAGGCACAAAAAATTTTGTGCCTTTTGTCTATAAAATCTCTAATTCATTATTAGGTTCTACATGAATTAACACATGACCCAATTCGGGAATTTCTTGTATTAAAGTATCTTTTAATTTATGGGCTAAATCATGACCTTCTTTTACCGAAATATTCGCATTTACTATAGCATGAAGATCTACATGATATTGCATTCCTGCTTTGCGAATAAAACATTTTTCGGTATCAATAATTCCGTCAACTCGAAAGGAAACCTTTCTAATTTCACTAATTAAATCATCGTTCAGATTTTCATCCATAATTTCTCCAAGAGCAGGTCTGAAAATTAGATAACTGTTGTAAAGAATAAATCCAGATGCAAAAAGTGCTGCCCAATCATCGGCAGCTTCGTATCCTTTACCTAAAAGTAATGCAATTGAAATCCCTAAAAATGCCGCAACCGAAGTGATTGCATCACTTCTATGATGCCAAGCATCTGCTCGCAATGAGGAGCTATTCGTTTCTTTACTGCGCTTCATAACTATACGGAACGAATACTCTTTCCACATAATTATTGCGCCAAGAACAAAAAGAGTCCAAGATTCAGGCAATTCATGGGGTGTTCCAATATTATAAATACTTTCATATGCTATAATAGTGGCTGATGTTATCAAAAACCCTACAACCAAAAAAGTTATTAAAGGTTCCGCACGACCGTGTCCGTAAGGGTGATTCTTATCGGCCGGTCTATTAGAATACTTGATTCCGAATAAGACTAAAAAAGAAGAAAAAATATCAGTCGTAGATTCAATCGCATCAGCTATTAAGGCATATGAATTTCCAAAAAAACCTGCTAACCCTTTTACAATCGCTAAACAGATGTTCCCTACGATACTAAAATGAGTTGCTTTGATTGCAGTTTGCTCGTTTGACATTGTATTTTGTAATAATTTAATAAAATAAAAAATCGTTTAAATAATCCCTAGAATTTTGAATTTACACATTCATTCGATGGATTTTTTAAACGATTTTTTTTATAAAATAGTATTATGCTCGAATAATATTAGCGCCAATCGCTCTTAATCGTTCATCAATTCGCTCATAACCTCTATCAATTTGTTCTATATTTTGAATGGTACTGGTCCCTTTTGCCGAAAGTGCTGCAATCAACAAGGAGATCCCTGCACGAATGTCCGGTGAAGACATGGTCGTTGCTTTCAATTGTGATTTAAAATCATGCCCCATAACTACCGCTCTATGCGGATCACACAACATAATTTTTGCTCCCATATCAATTAACTTATCTACAAAAAATAACCTGCTTTCAAACATTTTTTGATGAATTAATACATCTCCTCTTGCTTGTGTGGCTACAACTAAAACGATACTCAATAAATCAGGTGTAAATCCTGGCCAAGGTGCATCAGCAATCGTAAGAATAGAACCATCAATATCCGTTTTCACTTCATATCCATCTTCATGGGCAGGAATATAAATATCATCACCTCTTCGTTCTAAAGTAATTCCTAATTTTCTGAAAGTATTTGGAATAACACCAAGGTTTTCCCAACTCACATCTTTAATAGTTATTTCACTTCTGGTCATAGCGGCTAATCCAATCCATGAACCAATTTCAATCATATCCGGAAGAATTCTATGCTCACAACCGCCTAGACTTTTGACTCCTTCGATAGTTAATAAATTAGATCCAACTCCCGTAATGTTTGCACCCATAGCGTTCAACATTTTGCAAAGTTGTTGCAAATAAGGTTCACAGGCTGCGTTATAAATTGTTGTTTTTCCTTTTGCCAAAACAGCAGCCATAACAATGTTAGCTGTTCCGGTAACTGATGCTTCATCAAGTAACATATCAGTTCCAGTTAATCCTTTTGGAGCTTCTACACCATAAAAATGATCTTCTCGATTGTAACGGAATTTTGCACCCAGATTGATAAACCCTTCAAAATGCGTATCTAATCTTCTACGACCTATTTTATCTCCTCCGGGTTTTGGAATATATCCTCTGCCAAAACGAGCCAATAATGGCCCAACAATCATAATAGAACCACGAAGTGAGCCACCTTCTTGCTTAAATGCTTCGGTTTCTAAATATTGTATATTAACATCATCTGCTTGAAAATTATAAGAGCCAGATCCATTTTTTTGAATTTTAACTCCTAAGTTCCCTAAAAGTGTTATCAATTTATTGATATCAATAATATCAGGAATATTATTAATTGTAACTTTTTCAGGAGTCAAAAGAACTGCACATAGAATTTGCAATGCTTCATTTTTAGCTCCCTGTGGCGTGATTTCTCCTTTTAGACGAATGCCACCTTCTATTTTGAAAATTCCCATATTATTTTTTTAAGGTTCTGAGGTTCTAGGTTACAAAGGTTCTGAAGTTTTTCCGATTAATTAAAAACAGCCTTTCAGAATCTAAACAACTTATTACCCATTTTATTTTGGATTATTATTTTTTACGAAAGGTTTTGCTTTACCCGTTTTTAAATTCTTATTACTTAGAATTTTTGGCTGCCCAACAGGAGTGATTTTATTGGAAACTCGTTTATTAGTTCGCAATAAATCGGTAGTATTTAAAAGTTCTTCGGTGCTTTGAATCAAATTCAATTTACCATCAGATAATTCATACAAGTGTTCGAAAATAACATCATCCTTTACGGTATCTTTATTCCAACTCAAATAAGATTTTTTCATGTGATTGGCAATTACTTTTACCAATGCATTTTTCATTTCGCCATCTTCCCATTTATTGGCGACATCAATCATATATTTTATGTTGTTACCATAATACCTGTATTTGGGGAAATTTTGCGGGTATTTTAAAACATCCGGTTTTAATTGCAAGACTTCACGAGATGGAATTGGGTATGGCGAATCGGCCACTAATTTAAAATCAGACATAATAAAAATCTGATCCCATAATTTATGTTGAAAATCAGGAACATCACGCAAATGAGGATTCAAACTCCCCATCACCTGAATAATATATCTTGCCGCTTTGTTGCGCTCCACATCATCTTCGATATGAGTCGCCTGATCAATTAATTTTTGCAAATGACGGCCGTATTCCGGAATAATTAAATGGGATCGCTCCGCATTATATTCCAAATGATGAACAGTGTCGTTCGCGTTTTCTTTTATATATTTTGAATTCATATTCGAATGTATATTTTTTGATCATATATGCCACATTTCCGAAGATTTAAATCATTCAAAATGTATCAAAAATTTATTTTATATTACAGGGAAATAATACCTTTAATTGTAGAAACTTCTAAGTATTTATCTACTATTTCTTGTGAATCTTTTACGGTAACGTCAACAGATATACTTGTGAATTTACCAGTTTTGGATTTTGTCGTTTTTATAACCGCTCCCATACAGTCAAAAGCCAGTTCAACACGCTCCACATTATCCTTTTCTGTTGGTACAATAAACTTAAATAAGTACTCTGCTGGCCATGTATTACTCATATCCAGCTCTACTTTTAATCTTTCGTAAAATTCCGCAGTCTCTTTTTCTTTATCGTTATCCATTTTCAATTTAAAAATAAAAGCAAATATACGGTTTCAAATGTAAATTTTGAATATTTGAAATATGATTTTTTGTCAAATTATGCTTTTACGACAATCATTTTTTCAAATTCCAATAAGTTTGAGTAATTTCGCGCCTTATTTGTAAAAAGTGCAGAAAGAAATCATAGTTATCATTGGCGGTCCCGGAACTGGAAAAAGTACAATCATAGACGGATTGGTAGCTAATGGATATTGCTGTTATCCCGAAATTTCCAGACAAGTAACGTTAGAAGCTCAAAAACAAGGTATCGAACAATTATTTCTGACAAATCCTTTATTGTTTAGTGAATTACTTCTGGAAGGCAGAAAAAAGCAGTTTCAAAGCGCACTTGAAGAACCTCATCAAATTGTATTTATTGATCGTGGTATTCCGGATGTTGTTGCCTATATGCATTACATTGGAGACAGTTATCCTACTTTTTTTGATTTGGCTTGCCAAGAATACAAATATACAAAAATTTTCATTCTTCCGCCTTGGAAGGAGATCTATACTAGTGATACTGAACGATATGAAAATTTTGAACAAGCGAAAGATATCAATAGTCATCTTGTTACAACTTACAAAAAATATGGTTACGAACTTATAGAAGTGCCTAAAGATAGTGTTGATAACAGAATTCTTTTTATCTTAGATAAAATTTCTAAATAATTTAAGGATTACAAATTGGGATTTACGATTTTTTCATCAAGTATAAATTATAATCTAAACCCGAAGCTTTGGGAACCAAATCTATGCCAGAAGCACTACAAATTCTACAAAAATATTGGAAGCATGGCAAATTTAGATCGCTACAAAACGAAATTATAAATTCTGTTTTAAGCGGTGAAGATACTTTTGCGATAATGCCTACCGGTGGTGGAAAATCCATCTGTTTTCAAGTTCCTGCATTGATGCAGGAAGGAATTTGTTTAGTAATTTCTCCATTAGTGGCATTGATGAAAGATCAAGTCGCTAATTTGCAAAAACGAAATATTAAAGCGATTGCATTGACTGGTGGAATAAAATCAGATGAAATGATTGACTTATTGGACAATTGCCAATTTGGGAATTATAAATTTTTGTATTTATCTCCGGAACGATTACAATCGGATTGGATTCTTGAAAGAATAAAGAACCTTCCTATCAGCATGATCACCATTGACGAAGCACATTGCGTTTCACAGTGGGGACACGATTTCAGGCCTGCTTATTTGAAGATTTCAGGATTAAAAAAGCATTTTCCAAAAATCCCTTTCTTGGCTTTGACCGCAAGCGCAACTCCAAAAGTTAAAGAAAGCATCATCACTGATTTAGGATTGCATAATCCAAAAATTTTCGAGAAATCATTTGCCAGAGAAAATATAGCCTACATGGTTTTTGAAGTTGAAGACAAACTTTTTAGAATAGAACAAATTCTAAAGAAAAACCCCCAGCCTTCTATAATATATGTAAGAAATAGGAAATCGTGTTTGGATATTTCCTCACAATTACAATCTTTAGGATTCAAAGCAACGTATTATCACGGTGGACTTTCGTCCAAAGAAAAAGATAAAAACATGCAGTCTTGGATGAATGAAACAGTACAAGTTATTGTTGCTACCAATGCGTTTGGAATGGGAATTGATAAAGCCAATGTAAAAACAGTTATCCACATTCAGCTTCCGGAAAATTTAGAAAATTATTACCAGGAAGCAGGTCGGGCTGGGAGAAATGGCGAAAAAGCATATGCCGTATTATTAACCAGTTCATCGGATATTCTCCAAACTGAAAATCAGTTCATCAATGTCCTTCCTGATAAAAAGTTTCTGAATGTAATGTATCTCAAACTCTGTAATTATTTTCAGATTGCATACGGAGAAGGTATCGACGAGCAATTTAATTTCAATTTACATCATTTTTGTCTAAAGTATGAGTTTCCAACATTGAAAACCTACAATGCCATGCGGTTTTTGGACAGACAAGGAATTATTAGTTTGTCCCAAGAGTTTTCGGAAAAAATTACGCTGCAATTTCTTATTCCTTCCAAAGAAGTAATCCGTTATATGAGTTTAAATCCTAATGACGAAGAAATTATTTTGGCAATATTGCGAACCTATCCTGGAATTTATGAGATCCAAACTGCTTTCAACTTAGAATTGATTGCAAAAAAGTCACATCACGGTACAAATGAAATACAGGCAGTTTTAAATAAATTAAAGGAAAAAGATATTATTGAGTATCATTCGAAAAATAATGATGCTACATTAATTTTTAATGAAATTCGCGAAGATGAAAGAACGATAAATAGAGTTTCTAAATATTTAGAAAATCAAAACGAATTAAAAAAAGAACAACTCAAGTCTGTTATTTATTATATAAGTGAGAAAAAAAATTGTAAAAGCAAATTGATTTTAGATTATTTTGGCGAAAAGACAAACGTTGATTGTGGTATTTGTTCCTATTGCATCACTAAAAAAAATAAGAAAAGGGATGTGACTTCGCTTTCAAAAGAGATTGTTGCTTTATTACAATCAGACGATTTGAATTCTAGAGACATCCAAAATAACACTAAAAATAGCCCAGACGACGTTATCTTTGTACTACAACATTTATTAGAAAACAATATTATACTTGTAAAACCAAACAATAAATACACTTTAAAATCATAATGGAAAAATTACGAATTGTTTTTATGGGAACCCCAGAATTTGCTGTTGGAATTTTGGATACTATAATCAAAAATAACTATGAGGTTGTTGGCGTTATTACAGCAGCTGATAAACCTGCTGGCCGCGGACAAAAATTAAAATATTCGGCGGTAAAAGAATATGCGCTTGCCAATAATCTTACTTTGTTACAACCAGTAAACCTAAAAGACGAAACTTTTTTAACAGAATTAAAATCTTTGAATGCCAATTTACAAATTGTTGTTGCTTTCAGAATGTTACCAAAAGTAGTTTGGGAAATGCCCTCATTAGGAACATTTAATCTTCATGCTTCCCTCCTACCGAATTATCGTGGAGCAGCACCAATAAATTGGGCTATCATAAATGGAGAAACTAAAACAGGAGTGACTACTTTTTTTATCGATGACAAAATTGATACTGGCGCCATGATTTTAAGTTCACAAACACCAATATCAACGACTGAAAATGCAGGACAATTGCACGATCGATTAATGTTTTTGGGAAGTACGACCGTTATTGAAACTTTAGAAATGATTGAAAAAGGAAATGTAACGACCATTATTCAAAAAGACGATGCTGATATTAAAACGGCCTACAAGCTAAATAAAGAGAATTGCAAAATAGATTGGACAAAATCAGCTTCAGAAATAAATAACTTAATTCGAGGTTTGAGTCCTTATCCAGCTGCTTGGTGTTTCTTTGGAGACAAAAATGAAGAATGGAATGTGAAAATATATGAAGCAAAAATCATCTCAGAACATCACAATTACCCTGTGGGTAGTTTGATTTGTAACAAGAAAGAGATGAAAATTCCCGTAAAAGATGGATTTATACAAGTACTTAGTTTACAGTTTCCGGGAAAAAAGAGAATAAGTACTGCGGAATTGTTAAATGGAATGTCTTTTTCTGAAAATGCGAAGGTCTATTAACATCAGTAAAAACGGGTGGTTCGATGATTTTAACAAGAAATAAGCCTTGTTTTATGAACAAAAAAAATAAGTTATTAACAAAACAAACTAAAATAACACAAAACGCTTGCAAGGAACGGATTTCCTACTAAATTTGTGTATTAACAATTTTTTTAACCAACAATTAATAACTATTTATTATGAACAAATCAGAATTAATCGATGCTATCGCTGCAGATGCAGGAATTACAAAAGCTGCAGCTAAATTAGCTTTAGAGTCATTTTTAGGAAATGTAGGCGGTACTTTGAAAAAAGGTGGAAGAGTATCTTTAGTAGGTTTCGGATCTTGGTCAGTATCTGCTAGAGCAGCTAGAGATGGTAGAAATCCTCAAACAGGAAATACTATTCAAATTGCAGCTAAAAACGTTGTGAAATTTAAAGCTGGTGCAGAATTAGAAGGAGCGGTAAACTAATCATAAGTTTTCCATTATAATAAAACCTTCCACATGGAAGGTTTTTTTATGCATTTAAACGACTTTGTTTGGTATTATCAATAATTATTCCTTAATTTTAATAAAAAAACTAGCCGTTATGATTTCAGAAAAATTAAAAAAAGGACATCTTCTTATAGCAGAGCCTTCTATATTTGGAGATTTATCATTTAGCAGATCGGTAATATTATTAGCAGACCACAACAAGGAAGGATCTGTTGGTTTTATTATAAACAAACCTTTGAAATATACCATCCACGACTTGATACCTGATATAGATGCACGATTCAAAATCTACAATGGTGGACCGGTAGAACAGGATAATCTTTATTTTATCCATGATATTCCAGAATTAATTCCTAATAGTGTAGAAATTTCAAATGGCATCTATTGGGGTGGGGATTTCGAATCTACAAAAGATCTTATCAATTCGGGAAAAATAAGTAAAAAGAATATTCGCTTTTTTCTAGGATACACCGGATGGGAAGAAGACCAACTGGAAACAGAAATGGAATGCAATTCATGGATTATCACTGAAAATAATTATGAAAATAAAATCATAGGAAAATCTCCAGCTCATTTCTGGAAAGAACAAATTATGGAACTGGGAGGAGAATATCTTATCTGGTCTAATGCTCCAGAAAATCCATATTTAAATTAAACAACACGTACCTCTTCGTTTAATTTTTCAACTAATTCATATGCCAATTTAGTTGCAAACTCCTTTTTACGATATTTTGTGATGGGCTGTATGCCTTTTATAACATTCGTAAGAAACAATTCATCAGCTTTTTGAAGATCAAATGGAGAAATTACTTCTTCCACTACCTCCAAATTTACTGTTTTTTTTGCCAGACCTAAAATTTGTTTCCTCATAACACCATTCAAACAGCCTTCAGAAACAGGTGGTGTGATGAGCTTATTACCTAGTAGCATAAAAATGTTTCCTTGCAAAGCTTCAACAACATTTTTACTGTCATTCAACAAAATGCAATTATCTAATCCATTTTCATTTGCATAAATACTAGCGGTTATGTTTAAGATTTTATTAGTTGTTTTTATGGAAGACAGCAATTGTTTAGTCACATAAAAATCTTTATACAAATCAACTTCATATTCTTTTTTGTCAATGGAATAGAACTTTTCTTCAAGTGCTATTGCATGAATTAAAAAAGAAATTGTATTGTTCTGTGGTAAATAATAACCACCACCATTTCTATAAATGGTAATTCTGGCTCGCGCCGAATCATCTAAAGAATTATTTTTAACGAGAGAAAGTATTTGTTCTTCAAAATATTCCATGGTAAAATTCATTGGAATCTCCATTCGAACTACTCGCATAGAAGACATTAATCTAAAATAATGGTCTTCTAAAAAAAGAATTTTATTATTTATTATTTTAACCGTTTCGAAAACAGCATCACCATATAAAAAAGCACGGTTCTGAGTCAATATATTTGCGTCCTGAGACACTATAGTTCCATTAAAATTAATCATAAAAAAGCCCTAAATAAAATTTAGGGCAAATATAAGTCATAAAATATGATTTTACTATACAGAACCTATCAGATGTTTCAAATCCGAAATTTGATTTTCCCATAGTTGTGTTGCCTCATCAACTTCATTTTTATCGGCAAAGTCAATAACCATTAAAGACACATCTTTAGTAAGTTCATCAACTAAAATATGCAGTTCAAAAAAGTACTCCGTGTCTTTACTATTTTCATCAACCCATTTGAACTTTACTTTTTCACCTGACTTCTTAGAAGCAAGCCTAGCTTTTTCTTCGGAGTCATTCCAAATGAAAGTAAAAAACTCTCCACGAGAATTTACATTATCAGCAAACCATTCTGACAGACCAGATGGAGTCGATATATATTGATATAATAATTGAGGCGAAGAATTTATAGGGAATTCGATTTCGTAACGTACTTTTTGGTCCATGAGCTACATTTAATTTTTGTGAAATATAAGAATATAAGTCCGAAAAAAAAGGATTTTTAAAAATATTTTTTTTTATTAAAAAAACGCTTGCAACCTGTAATATTATTTTTATATTTGCACCCGCATTCAGGGATGGTTTTCCACCCTCAATCATGGCGAGATAGCTCAGTCGGTTAGAGCGCAGGATTCATAACCCTGAGGTCCCGAGTTCAAATCTCGGTCTCGCTACCAAAGCAAAAACCCTAACAGCAACACGTTAGGGTTTTTTTATGCTTGAAATTTGAAATATTCTTCAGACCTCAACCCCAGGAGTGACGAAAAGGAGTGACGTTTATGTTCCAAAAACTGAAATTTTCAATGCCCCTTCTTCAATTACAGTTAAAATAGCTGGGTCAATATAATACCTTTCGAGTATCTCATAAGTTGAATGTGATGACAAAATACCAGTGTCTTTATTCATTACTGCATTCACCCAAGATAAATAAGTTTTCCTTAAATTCTTAAAACTTACTTTTTTATCAATATTTGCCATTTTTTTATAATGAGTAAATCCTTTAGACAAGTCATTCATTATAGTCTTTGTTAATACTTGTCTCTCTGGAAAAAGTATAAAATCATTCGTTTGTTTTTTATCGTTGTAACCGAATTCAAGTAGTAAGTTCATCAAATCCGTATTAATTGGAATATATTTCCAATGATCTTCATCAGTTAACAATTCAACTTTGATATTTTTAATTTTAAAAAACTTAACGTCTTTCACAGTTGTAAATATGTCACTCCATTTTAAGTCTACCACTTCTTCTCGACGGCCACCCGTAAGCAACGAAAGTTTAAACCCATCGATAAGATAATTTCGGTACATATTCTTCTTCTCCCCTCTTCCACCTAACGTAACAATCGGATTTGCACTATGTACTGCTTTTAAAATATCTTCAAACTCTGACCTATCCAATGTGTAAATATTACTTTTAGTCACTTTTTTACTCACATAAACTTCAAATGGATTTTTCATTTCAATCTTTTCGACTTCAATAATAAACTTAAAGAAACTTTTTATTTCACTTAAACACTTATTAAAAGTTTTCTCTTTATAATGTTTTTCTGTCCAAGAGTAAAATCTAGCAACGTCATCTTGACTCACATCCCGTATACTGGTTTCGGAAACATTTTTCACACCTTTAAATGTATCTAGAAAATATTTGCAATACCTCATACATTCATCTTGATACCCTTTGCTTATATTTTTAACCATGTGAGTATACCTGTGTTCGCCCGATAAATATCGACGATATTCGATCAAAGCACCTAACATGGTGAAGTTATTCTCTTCAACTACGATAATTGGCTTGTTGAAATTATTTGCTTCTAGTTGTTCTTTAAATTTGATGGCCTCTTTAACGGCCTGAGCATAATCCTTTGAATCCAGAACTTTTGTTTTCTTCTTATTGTCCCCACCAGGAATATGGATTTTCACTTTATATTTGTGAATGTCGTAATGATCACATGATGGATTATCTCGCTTACACTTGTGGCAAAAAATTTTCATTCCCAGATACGGATTTTTAGGTAATTTTAATTTTTTCATGATGAATATCTTTTATAAAGTGCCTCTTCTTCAGCGTTTTTTGTTTTAATTTTAGTCATAGCTTTATCGATAAATTCACCCCCTAAACTAAGAAGTACCATTTCATAAACAAAATCGTCCTTAGCGATTTTCATAAACATTTGTTCCCAGTTATTTGGATATTTTAGTTTAAGACCCAAAACGAAGGGCTTAGCGATTACACAGTCAACATCTATTTTGTAAACGTAATTTATCCTCGAAAATTTATGAATCTCAATATTATTTTTTATCAGCCATCGCTTGATTGATTCGACATCCCTTATCTTAACCATAACACCTACTTCATCAAGTGTTAATGTAACTAAACTACTATTTTGTTTAGGAATATCACATATCAATTTTGTCTCTCTTTCCATTTTACACTTCGTTATTTAGTGTTATAGCCGAGACTAAATCAAAAGTTTAAAATAATTTCATTTTTTTTCTATCATATACAAATGTGACATTGTCATTGACAATCTTAAGTAGAGTTGTCCGTTATTAAAGTAAATAGACACTTCAATGCCAAAAAAAATTATAAATACAATAGAACAAATTTGTATTCAATATCAAATTGAAAACTATTCTATTAACCCCGATGGATCCATTGATGTGGACGGCAATGTCGATCTTTCATCAAGAAATCTGTTCATTTTACCATTAAAATTCCGAAGAGTTCTGGGAAATTTTAACGTTCAAAATAATCAATTGACTAACTTGTATGGTTCGCCAATAGCGGTTGGTGGTAACTTCAATTCCTTCAACAATCAGCTAACTAATTTTACTAACGGACCTAAATGGGTAGGTGGCGATCTATATGCTTACAATAATAAATTGGCATCATTAGAAGGCTCGCCTGATGAAGTGGTCGGTAATTATTATATAAGCGGGAACGAATATTTAGAAAATTTGATTGGTTGTACGCTGAAAATTGGTGCTAATTTTTCTTTCGATGACATATTATCTACATATTCTGGCGAAGAAGATATACTTTTTGAAGGTGATTTTTTTTTGAATGAAACTAATTACAGTGCATCAAATGCCATGAAATTACCTAATGTAATATTGGAAAATATCCGGCATATTAAACTAATCCTGAAATACCAGCGGTACTTTATGATATGGAATAATGATTTGTCATTGAACCGGGGAAACTTCAATGACTTGATATTGGAAATAGAGGATGGATTGGCTTAAAGCCCCCTAATTTATTGGCGAAAGTATATTTGTCACTATTCCTGTACTCGCTTATTAGCTTTTAGTTACCATTCGTAAATTTCACCATTGGGAAAAACCCAAAGTGCTTCACACATGTAAACATCACCCCCTAAATTTTATCCGCAGCGCTCGGTATACACAGTCCTATTCATATGATCACATTTCATCCTTTTGCCAAAATTTATAATCATAATAAACGGGGTACTTTGGTAAGCTATAATCCGCATTGGACATCATCCCTTTTTTATATGATCTCTTTCTTTTTTAATCATTTTTTTATAATTTTTCAATTTTTATTTTCGGGTATATTTTCAATTTCACAAATTCCGCTACCACTATCTGTTCAACCATGTATATATTTTCCTCAGTACTTACAATAGCGTCATGTATGGTCGACAATGGAACATCCCCAATTGCTTTAGCAGATAACTCAACACAATGAAATATAAATTTAGCTTCCATCTTTTGCAATTGTCTTGATAATATCTTGTGGTCACCCCTCTTCATATTGCGACATTCTGATAAAATGGTTGGGAATGATTCGTGAAATATTATTTCTAGTTTTGAATATTTATCTCTTGTGTGGTCAAAGAGACAGCCACTGAATATTTTCTGTTTAAATTTGTTTCTTACTTCTTTGTCGTCAATGTTAAGACCGGCCCTCTCTGCGATGTATTCGTAAAATAGGCCTGAACATACAATTTTCAAATAATTCTCTACTTCCTCTTGGTCTACATTATTATTATTTCTCATCAGTAAGCCAAGGAATAACGGCTGTGATGAAGTGATATCAATCGCGTAAAGTGGTTGTTTGTCAATAGTAAGATGTTGACGTAGGCCACTTTTAATGCATGTTAAATTTGTGTATAATCGATTGGTTGAACTAAATGAGGTAAAGAATTGTTTGTTGTCCACACTCTCAATTGAGATTTTGTAATGTGTTTTTTGTACATCAGAGAAATTATTCTTGGGGTTATTTACATAAAACAATGCATTTCTTTTATTTATCGCTATTTCTTTTGCCCAATATGCTGCTGTTTGGTATCCAATTCCTTTAGAGCGGATATCTTTAGAGTGTTTTTCAGTGATTGCTGATATTTTACCGATTAATTCCGCATCTTTTACTTCGGCATAATGCCACTTTTGTGATAAATAATGTCCAGTTACTCTATATCCAAATGATTTTCTTCCAGGAATGTATACACCATCGGACTCAATGATCTTATTCTTGATTAGGTTTTTTAAAATAGTCGGGGTTTGCAGCTTTGATATTGTTTTTCCCAATAATTCGGAATGCAAATTTATAAATGTTGATGAATCGGAATTCTGATTGAATACTTGTGAGTGTCGAATCGTATGCACAATGTATAGATAATGAAAAGTAAAGTCTTTTCTTTTTTTTGTTGGTGCCAATATAGTATAAACATCAAATAGTAATTCTTTGGTTACTAAAAATTTCATTTTATTATGGATTGTTTTTTATTATTTAGGGTTGTTTAGAGTACTTAAGTCAACGTTAATTATTCCTCGGCAACCATCTGTAATACTTATACTCATAATCAAATGAAAAGTTGAATAATTTCTTATATATTAAATTTAATATGTGTTTTTTGGGATATAATTTTTTTACATTTTTGGATAATAGCGCTCGGCCTTGGGTGGCCTGGGCATAATTAATTATTGGTACATGCCGTGGGATTGGCGTGGTAAAAACACTTTTTGAAAATTGTAGATTATATATGAAGTCAGCCCTTTGATATAAGGGGTTAACAGGCTTTTTGGTTGTGATTATTTGAAAAGATATTAGGGTGCTTTAAGTATATATATTGTAATTATATATTTATATTATATATTTCGGCCCTTAGATTTATTTAACTTATTTATTATTCTTAGAGTTGTTATAGAATTTAAAAGGTGAACGCTAGCACTAACTAAGACTGCCAGTCCAACTGGCGAGACGTAGCCAAAATAAATTAGTATCAGAAATATTTTTATATACAACGGCAATCACCTGCCTTAAAACAAATAATACCACAGCCCAGCCAGCCCAACTGGCAAAGGGCGGTGAACAAATAATTGACATTAATCAATTAATCATTTCGTGATTCCTGACTTATCTATATAAAGGACCAGAGCCAATTGAATGACCTACCG
This sequence comes from Flavobacterium esculini, assembly GCF_048284325.1. NCBI lineage: Bacteria > Pseudomonadati > Bacteroidota > Flavobacteriia > Flavobacteriales > Flavobacteriaceae > Flavobacterium > Flavobacterium esculini. The sequence continues at coordinate 117,652 of NZ_JBLVPI010000015.1, forward strand.
ATTGAAATAATTTTCATACTAGAATATACAGCAAATGTTTAATTGGAATCACCAACCACGACAAATTCCGTTGTAAGACTGCAACTATTTGCCAAAATAAATCCAGTGTAGTTGATCATCAAGATGTTGCGCATAAAATATAGGTAGCCAGTCAAAATCATATATTACATGACAGAAAAAAAAATCTTTAACTACACTATGCCAATCATATGTAACGAAATTCCATTACAAAAACAGACTCAATTTGAAAGTTTAGCAATCATCCCAGATATCGAACATATATTTCTCGAAACCAAAAGTCAGCACATTAAGTAGTCGAAAGGTATAGAAATATACGAAATCCTTGGGCTTTAAATCCCGTGTTAACCTGTGAGACTACAAATATGCCACTTTCAGATTTGAGTGCGTTAAATATGGCTTTATGCTTGATTTTATTAGTGTGTAATGGAATTATTTGGTAAAAAATTATCATTAAAAAATAGAATAATTCTTGTCATAACTTATTTTATGGCTTTGCAACTTAATTTTATGTCCATTATAATATAGTGTCTCATGAATCATGTTGAAATCATACCTGTTCGAGAAATATATATCCTATCGAATGAACTACAATGGCTTAAATTAGTGATAAACGCAATTTGGTCGTTTGGGTCCCGGTAATTGTCAACTCTTAATTTACGGTGATATAAATGATTTCAAATTTCACCATTTAAATATTTTTAATAGTCCAGAAAATATTATCAAAAAAAAAAATAAACTTTTTTATTTTTTAGATCTATAATGGAAAAACCGGTCAAATTGACCACCACTTTCCAGTGTAAATTGACCACCAGTTCCAGAGCAAACTGACCACCACTTTCCAGTTCAAATTGACCACCTAATTTCGGGGTAAATTGAT